>DATGHN010000180.1:0-5930 GCA_035308005.1 Solirubrobacteraceae bacterium | reverse complement strand
GAGATCAACCTGCCGAGCGGCGCCTCGTTCATGCTTGCCGCCGACGCCGCGAACACGCTCGACCACCTCCACGAGCGCAAGCTGCCGGCGTTCAACGTCTCCGTCGACGACGCGATCAACTCCGTGCGACGCCTGCGGCGGCTGGCCTGGCGCCGCGACGCGACGATCGTGCCCGGCCACGACCCCGAGCAATGGCCGACGATCCGCCAAGCGCCCGAGTTCTACGACTGAGCTGACGGACCGTGATCGAGGCTGACGTTGAGACCTTCGCCGCGCTGATCGATCCCGAGGCGACGCTGACGCAGCTCGGCAGCGGCTACAAGTTCACCGAGGGCCCGGTCTGGCATCCGCGCCGGCGCTGCCTCTATTTCAGCGACATCCCCTCCGACGACCGCTGGCGCTGGAGCGCAGAGGGCGGCATGGAGCTCGACGCCCACATGACCTTCAAAGCCAATGGCTTGGCGCTCGACCGCGACGGCCTGATCGTGGCATGCGAATCGGTGTCGAGTTGCGTTGTGCGTATCGGCGATGGCGTTGCCCGTGAGCTGCTCGCCTTTCACCACCGCGGGCGCTACCTCAACAGTCCCAACGACATCGTCGTGCGCGGCAGCGACGGCAGCATCTACTTCACCGACCCAGACTACGGACGCTGGAACGACTACATCGGGGCGCAGCGCAGCCGCGAACTCGGCTTCTGCGGCGTCTATCGGATCCCGCCGCGCGCGGACGGCGGGGCGCAGCTGCTGGTCGACGAGCACGAGTTCGACCAGCCCAACGGCCTCTGTTTCTCGCCCGATGAGTCGCTGCTGTACGTCAACGACTCCGACCGCGCGACGATCAAGGTCTTCGACGTCGCCGCCGACGGCACGCTCGGCCCGGCGGGCATCTTCGCGAGCGAGATCGGTAGGGGCTTCACAAAGGAGGACTCGCAGGCGGTGCGCGAGGCCGCTCACAAGGATCTTCACGACGCGGGCGCCGTCGACGGGATGAAGTGCGACGAGCATGGAAACGTCTGGGTGACCGGCCCTGGCGGCGTTTGGGTGTTCGACCCGAGCGGTCGGCGGATCGGAAGGATCCGCACGCCCGAGGTCGTCGGCAACCTCGCCTTCGGCGGCGAAGACCTGAGCACGCTGTTCTTGATGACCTCCTCGAGCGTCCACAGCGTGCCGACCCGCGTCGCCTCGGCTCCGCTCGCCCATCACTGATGGACGCGCTCGAGGAGCTCCTCGCGAAGGACGCGATCCGCGACCTACTCGCGCGCTACCCGATGGCCTTCGACGATCGCGACTGGGACGCCTGGAATGAGCTCTGGACCGAGGACCTCACCTGGGTCGTCGACGGCAAGGCTATCGAGGGCCTCGCCGCGGTCAGGGAGTTCATGGTCGGCTGCCTACCGCACGACTACATCGCCAAGCACCTCTGCGGGCCGTCGGTGATCGAGGTGGCGCCGGACGGGCAGAGCGCGCGGGCCTTCACCGACGTTGTCTGGATCGCCGCCAATTACGACAACCAGATCGTCGCTCGCTACGTCGATGACCTCGTCAAACGCGACGGGCGCTGGCTGATCCGCCGGCGCGAGGAGATCCCGGTGCGCTACGTGCCCGGGCCGCCGCCGATGTCCGCCGCCTCGCTCGACCTCAGTGCACCCACGATGCGAAAGGACCAAGCAGATGGCTGACCACGAGTACATCGTCCTCAGCAAGCCACCGGACGGGGTAAGCGCCGAGCAGTACAACGAGTGGTACGACGGTCACATGCGCGAGCTCCTCGAGCTGCCGGGCTTCGTGAGCGCGCAGCGCTCGGCGCTCACCTTCCGCGGTGCGCGCGGTGAGGCGTTCGCCTACGACTACCTTGTTCGCTACGGAATCGACGGCGATCTCGAGGAGGCGCTCGCCGGTCTGCGCGCCGCCGCCGACGGCGGGCGGCTGTACTTCCCGGACTGGTTCCCGAACATCAGGACCTCCGGATTCGTCGTCGAGCCGATCACCGACACCGTCCTCGCGGTCTCCTGAGCGTCGACGATGGCCGACGACCCCACCCTGATCGCACGCCTGCAGCGCCTCGAGGACCTCGCCGAGATCGAACGCCTTTTCTACGAGTATCGCCGCCACCTCGACGCGCGTGACATGCACGCCTATTCGCGGCTGTTCTGCACCGACGGCGAGTGGACCGGGCGCACGGGCAGCGCGGTCGGGCCGGACGGCATCCAGGCGATGCTCGAGGCGAACCTCAGCCCAAATCCCGCGCCCCCGGGTGCGACGTCCTGGCACATCGTCTCGAACCCGTTGATCGACCTCGACGGCGACAGCGCGACAGCCAGCACGACCTGGTCACTGATCCGCAGGGCCGACGGCGACGAGCCGAAGGTCGTCCTGCTCGGCCACTACGACGACGTTCTGGCCCGCGAGGACGGCCGATGGAAGTTCAAGCGGCGTCGCGCGCACATCGACATACCCCACCAACCGGCCTGAGAGGAACGAGGAGCCATGGAAGAAACGCTGGAGGCGCGCCTCGAACGCCTTGAGGACCTCGAGGCGATCCGCGCGCTGCTCGCCGACTACCGCCGCTATCTCGACGGCAAGGACTTCCGGGCCTACGCGAGCCTTTTTGCGCGCGAGGGCGAGTTCATCGCCGGCGAGGGCGACGCGATCCGCGCGAGCGGCCCCGAGGCCATCTTCGCGCTCGTCGACGGTATGCGCGGGACTCTGCTGACCGACCAGGGTGGCGACGACGTCCACGTCGCCGTCAACGAGGTCATCGAGCTCGCCGGCGATCGAGCGACCGCGAACAGCACATGGGTCTATCTGATCCGTGGCGAAGGCGACGTCCCGGAGGTTTCGAAGATCGGCCACTACGAGGACGAGCTGATCCGCGAGGACGGCCGCTGGAAGTTCCTGCGCCGCCGCGCGCCGATGGACATTCCGACGTTCTGATGGCATCCGCGTTCGACCTCGGGCGGATCGGCGTCTGGAGCCGCGAGCTGCGCTTTCACGACGATCGCGCCGCCGCGGCGCAGGCCGCGGCCGAGCTCGAGGAGCTCGGCTTCGGCGCACTGTGGATCCCTGACGTCGGCGGCGACGTGCTCGGCGCCGCTGATCATCTGCTCGGCGCGACGCGCCGGATCCCGCTCGCGACCGGGATACTCAACATCTGGATGCACGATCCGGCGCAGGTCAGCGCCGGCGTCGCGGCGCTGACACGCGCCCACGGCGAGCGCTTCCTGCTTGGCCTCGGCGCCAGCCACGCGGCCGTCGTCGACGCCGAGCGGCCTGGGCGCTATGGCCGACCCTACTCGGCGATGGTCGCCTACCTCGACGAGCTCGACGCCCAGCCGCAGGCGATCGCGCCGGCACGCCGCGTGCTCGCCGCGCTCGGCCCGCGCATGCTCGAGCTCGCCCGCGATCGCGGCGCCGGCGCCCATCCGTACCTCGTCACGCCCGAGCACACGCGCGCGGCGCGCGAGGTACTGGGTCCGGATCGGCTGCTCGCCCCCGAGCTGTCAGTGGTGCTCGAGCGCGATTCGGCCGTCTCGCTCGGGACGGCCCGCGAGTTCGTATCGCACTACCTCGCGCTCCCGAACTACGTCAACAACCTCCGGCGGCTCGGCTTCGACGAGGCCGAGCTGAGCCCGCCGGGCAGCGATCGGCTTGTGCGGGCGCTCGTCGCAACCGGCGATGAGCAGCAGATCGCGGCGCGCGTCGCCGAGCACCACGCGGCGGGCGCCGACCATGTCGCGATCCACATCGTCGGCGCCGGCGAGACGCTGCCGCTCAAGGCGTGGCGCCGGCTCGCGCCGGCGCTGCTCGCCTGATCCGCACCAGCCGCTTCTGCGCTGCGGTCGCTCGGCGTCGCGAGATGACCCTCCCGGCGCGGCGCCCGCCCGGGCGGCGAGCTCCTTTGCCTCGATCCCCGCTCAGCCCGAGGCGGCCGATCGTCAGGACGATGCGCGGAGGGAGTCGGCGGTGATCCTCTCGCCGAGCGCCACGCAGTTCCACGACGCAAAGCGCGCCCGCTCCCACCACTCCGGCAGCGGCGGGCCGCTCGCATCGTCGTCCTTGCGTGCGGCGTAGGAGTCGACCGTGCCGAACCGGCGCTTTTCCATCTCGGCCAGCAAGGTCTCGGTGTCCCCCTCGATCTCATAGAGAGCGAGGTAGCGGTAGGAGGTCGGCTCGACGCCGTCGGTGACGACCGGCTCGAGCCGGAAGCGCTGTGCCGACACGAAGCCAGGGATCGACAGGATCTCGGGCAGATGGGCGTCGTACCACTCGCAGAACTCCTCGTCGGTGACGGCCTCGGGGAGATGGCTGAAGACGATCTGCAGATTGCCGGACATGAGGTCTCCTGCGGTTGCGTTTTCTGTCAGCGCGTGGTCACGGCCGGCGCCGCCGCCTGACCGTCCATCGCGGCGAAGAGGATGTCGCCGAACCACTCGGGGAACCCGACGCGCCCGGCGTCGGCAGCCTCCTTGAGCGCCGTGCGCAACTGCGGGAGCTCGCCATGGACTTCGTAGATGGCCGCGTGCGTTGAGGTGGCGGGGGCGTTGGGGTCGATGCGGTTGGGCGTGACCCGGTAACGCCACATGGCGTCAAAGCCCTCGGCGGTCAGATTCTCGCGCGCGTGGGTTCGGTACCACTCGATGTAGTCGTCAAGCGCCATCTGCTCGGGCTGGCGCGAGAAGACGATGTAGGCATGGTCGAGCAGGGCGAGGTCGATCGGGCCCTCGAGTCCCTCGCCGAAGAACGAGCAGATCTGCACCTCATCCCACCAGTCGGCGTGCGGCGTGCGGCCCGCGCGACTGGCCTCGCGCAGCTTCGCGTCGGCCTCCTGCGGGTCGCCGTCGGTGACGTAGAGCGTGAGGTGCGGGTACATCGTGGGCGAGGTGTCGCCGTTGGTCGCCTGGAGGTTGAAGCGGCGTGCGGCGACCCAGCCGTCGACACGTAGGATGTCTTCGACGTGGCCGTCATACCACCGGCCGTACTCGTCGAGGCTCATGCGCGGAGGCGGGGTGCTGAAGACGAAGTAGACGTTGTCGGACACTGCCCCTCCTCCATCCGTACTGCCTTATCGAATACGTTATAGTATATGATTTGGGGTAGCCGTAACAGGGAAGCCAAGCGCGGGGGGCGAAAGGCGGAGATGGCGGAGGGGCAACTGAAGAGCCGGCTGGTCGGCCGGATTGTCGAGCACCGGACTGCTGGCGCATGAGCGCCGAGGGCGCACCGGCTGAACTGAACGTCGGATTCGTCGGGCTCGGCAACATGGGCTGGCCGATGGCGCGCAACCTGGCGACGGCGCGCATCCCACCGATCGTGTACGACCTCGATGCGGAGCGTGTCGAGCGATTCGTCGCGGAGTTCGGCGGCACCGCGGCGCACGCGCCCGAGGACTTTTCGCCCGCGAGCGTCGTCGTCACGATGCTGCCCGACGGCCACGCCGTCGCGGCCGCGCTGACCGAATGGGAGGGCGGCATTGCGGCCGCGCTTCGGCCGCGGTCGGTCGTCGTCGACATGAGCTCCGCGAACCCACTCGACACCCGCGAGCTCGCCCCGCGGCTCGCCGCGCTGGGCATCGGCCTCGTCGACGCGCCGGTCTCAGGAGGGATCACCCGCGCCGATTCCGGCACCCTGACGCTGATGGTCGGCGGCGACGAGGAGTGGGCGATCGAGCGCGCCGCACCGGTTCTGGCGGTGCTCGGCGAACGCCAGTTCCGCACCGGCCCGCTCGGGTCCGGGCACGCGATGAAGGCGCTCAACAACTACTGCGGCGGAGCAGCCTATGCGGTGACCGCGGAAGCGCTGGCAGTCGGCCAGCACTTCGGGTTGAACCCGAACGTCATGCTCGACGTGCTGAACGCCTCGACCGGGCGCAGCTTCAACACCGAGGTGCTCTTCGCCAACGAGGTGGTCACGGGCCGCTACGCCAGCGGCTTC
>DATGHN010000179.1:0-8734 GCA_035308005.1 Solirubrobacteraceae bacterium | reverse complement strand
GGCGACCGAGAGCTTGGAGTAGACGGCCGTCTGCTGAGGCACCCAGCCGATGCGCCCGCCGTCGGCGAGCGCGACCGAGCCGCCGCTCGGCTCCGCCGCGCCGGCCAGCAGCGTCAGCAGCGTCGTCTTGCCGGCGCCGTTGGGTCCGATCACCGCCAGCACCTCCCCCGCCTCGAGCTCGAAGCTCACCTCGGAGAGCGCTACGCGCTCCCCGAAGCGTTTGGAGAGCGAGCGCGCCGACAGCGCCGTCATCAGGTCGGTGGCGGCGGCTGGGGGCGCCACGGCTCGAGCACGACGTGGCGGCGCAGGTAGAGGATCGTCTCGCGCAGCACCGCCGCGACCGGCAGCGCCATCAGCGCGCCGATGATCCCGTAGATGGCGTCGCCGAAGAGCAGCGCGATGATCACCAGCAGCGGGTTGATGCGGAGCGCGTGGCCGAAGATCTGCGGCGCGACGATGTGGCCCTCGAGCTGCTGCAGGGCGATGAACAGGAGCACGACCCAGAGCGCGGTCAGCGGGTTCTCAAACAGCGCGACGACGACCGGCGGGATCGCCCCGAGCACGGGACCGATGAACGGCACGAGCTCCATCACGCCGAAGAAGGCGCCGAAGGCGAACGCGTAGGCGCGCCCGCCGTCGAAGATCCCGAGCGTTCCGAAGACCCACAGGCTGAAGCCGGCCGTCGTGCCCATCACGACGCAGAAGAACAGCTGGCCGCGGACGTAGCCGGCGACGGCGCGCTGCACGCGGGTCGGGAAGTCGTCCTCGGGCGTCCCGTCGCCGTCGGGCAGCCAGTGGCGCACCAGCGCGCCGATCGAGCGCGCGTAGATCAGCAGGTAGACCGACATGACGAAGATCAGCACGAGCGAGATCGCGGCGTCGGCGGCGGTCTTCAGCAGGCTCGTCGTGAACGACAGGATCGTGCTCGAGCTCTTGAGCACCTTCGACTGGATCGTGTCGAGCGCCGTGTGCCCCTGCTTCTGCAGCTGGATGTGGATGCCGTGCTTGTTGAAGAAGCGCTGCCACTCGGCGAGGCGCTTGTTGGCCTCCTTGACGATGTGGGGGAAGTTGTGCTGGAAGGTGTTGATCTGGTCTGAGATCGGCTGCGCGAGGGCCAGTCCGATGCCCGCCAGGATCAGCAGCAGCGAGATGTAGGCGAGCGGAATCGCGAGCGGCCGGCGAACCCCGCGGCGGCCGAGGAACTCGACGAACGGGTTCAGCACGAGCGCGATGAACGACGCGACGACGACAATCTCGACGACGTGCCGCGCCGCGCGCGCCGCGACCCATAGCGCGAGGAGCGCGACGAGCAGCAAGACCAGCTGAATCCCGCGCGGGATGATCAGCGGGGCAGGCGGTTCGGGCGGCAGCTCGTCACGCTCCGCCTCCGCCTCGACGGCCGGCCTAGACGCCATCCCGGCACCCACGCATCGGCTCAGTATGGCCCGTCGCGCTGTCGTTCAGCCGAGCCGATGATCTAGTCTCGCCGAACGTGTCGGCCAACGCCCGGATCCTCTTCTGCGGCGACCTCGTCGGCCCGGCGGGGCGGCGCGCACTGCTGCGGCTGCTCCCCGAGCTGCGCGAGCGCCATGACCCGACGTTCGTCGTCGTCAACGGCGAGAACGTCGCCGGCGGCTTTGGAATCACGCCGAAGATCGCCGACGAGCTGCTCGCCGAGGGCGTCGACGCGATCACGCTCGGCAACCACGCCTACCGCCACCGCGAGGTCTACCCCTACCTCGACGAGCAGCCGCGGATCCTGCGCCCGGCCAACTACCTGCGCGGTCAGCCGGGGCACGGCCACTGCGTCGTCGAGCGCGACGGGGTCTCGCTCGGCGTGATCAACCTGTCCGGCAACGTCTTTATGAAGGCCGGCCGCTCCGCCTTCGCCGAGGCCGACGCGCTGGTCGCCGAGCTCTCAAAACAGGCCGACCACATCCTCGTCGACATGCACGCCGAGGCGACCAGCGAGAAGGTCGCGATGGGCTGGCACCTCGACGGCCGCGTCACGGCCGTACTCGGCACCCACACCCACGTTGCGACCGCCGACGCGCGCGTGCTCCCCGGCGGGACGGCCTACGTGACCGACGTCGGGATGACCGGCGCCCGCGGCGGCGTGCTCGGCGTCAAGCGCGAGTTGGCAGTCGAGGCGATGGCAACGCAGATGCCGGTCCGCTTCGCGCCATCGGACGTCGACCCGTGGCTCAACGCCGTGCTCGTCACCGCGACCGCCCCGCGGCGCGCCGACTCGATCGAGCAGATCCTGCTCGAGGCGTGAGCCGCACGTGGAGGTCCGCCCGCTGCGCGAGGACGAGCGCGACTGGCTCGCGGAGCACCTTCGGCTGACCTGGGGGTCGACGCTGCTCGTCAGCCGCGGCCGCTCGCGGGACGGCGCCGCCCTGCCGGCATTCGTCGCGACCGACGGCGACACGCTCGCCGGCCTCGCGACCTACGCGATCGAAGAAAGCGAGTGCGAACTCGTGACGATCGAGGCCTTCGAACGCGGCCGCGGGACGGGCACGGCGCTGCTTGACGCCGTCAGCGCCGCGGCTCGCGCGAGCCGCTGCGCGCGCCTGTGGCTGATCACGACCAACGACAACCTCGCGGCGCTTCGCTTCTACCAGCGTCGCGGGCTGCGGCTCGTGGCCGTCCACCGCGGCGCCGCCGATGCGGCGCGCGCGATCAAGCCCGAGATTCCGCTCGAGGGCGAGGACGGGATCGCGATCCACGACGAGATCGAGCTCGAGCTGGCGCTCGCATGAGCGGACCGCAAGGCGCCGCCGGCGGGGTAGCATCGACGCCATGACCCGGCGCACGCGGCGCCTTCTCTGGGCGGCGTTCACCTTGAGCCTGCTGGTCATCGGCGGCGCGCTTGTCCTGCCCCTCTACGACAGCGAGGCGCTGAGCACGCAGCACCCCGGCGTCGTGCGCCACTTCACTCAGACGCTCGTCGAAGTCAACGGCCTGCACGGCCTGTTCGTCGTCGTCGTTCCGCTGCTCGTCACCTGCCTGATGGCCGTCCTGCTCGACGTCCGCGAGCGACGCGCGAGCGACGTCGCTCACTGCGCCGCAGTCGTGCTCGTCACGCTGTTCGCCTTCGCCAACCTGCTCGCCCTCTTCTCGGCCGGCCTCCTCGTGATCCCGGTCACCGCGATGCTCGTCATGGCCGTCCGCCGGCCCGGCGCCCGGCTCGCGCCCGCCGGCCTGCAGACACCCCTCTAGCGGACCGCCCGCGCGCGGCCGCCGCTGAGCAGACGCTTGTCGCGCCACAAAAACCACGCGCCGCGCACTCCGTCCCAGGTGATCCAGCCGCGGCGCCGGCCGCCGCGCACCCGGCCGCGCGGCGCCCTCAGCCCCGACCCGGCGAGGATCGCGACGATCGCCGGCGCGAAGAACCACGGGATGTAGAGGTAGAACCAGTAGGTCACGCCGATCTGGACCGCAATCAGCACGGCCGCCGCCGCGGCGCACAGCCCGGCGAGGTCGTCGCGGCGGGGAGCGAAAGCCAGCGCCAGCGCGAGCGCGACGCCGCCGGCCTCGACGATCGTCTGCACGCTGCGCAGGCCGCCGTAGAGGCCCCAGATCGAGAACGGGGCGCTTCGGTCGGCCTGGTAGGTGACGGTGCGGTTGAAGATCTCTGACAGCGAGTTGTGCGCGAGCGCCGGGTACAGGGCGAGCGCCGCCGCGGCGGCGAAGCCGAGTGTGAACGCCGCGAGGCCGCGCAGGCCCGGCCGGCGGTGAAACGCAAGCAGCGGCGCGAGCGCCAGCGGCGCGAACTTCGTCAGGCCCGCGAGCGCGCCGAGCACGCCGCGCGCCGGCGGCGAGGACGACACCAGCAGCGCGGCGAGGACCAGCGCCGCGACGAGCGCGTCGTTGGAGTTCGACTCGAGCGCGAAGGCGGTGAAGGGGAACGCGGCCCAGGCGTAGGCGAGCACGATCCCGGTCGACGGGCCGCGGATCCGCCACCCCAGGATCAGCAGCAGGGCGATCGTCAGCAGGTCGAAGAAGATCGCCGCCGCGTGGGCCGCGGGCAGCGAATCCCAGGCGCCGCTGAAGCCGAACGCGGCGACGAACGGGGCGTAGGCCTCGTAGGAGACCGGGCCGTAGGTGTCCCCGCGCGAGATCTCGGTCGGAAAGGCGCCGTAGAGCGCCTCGCCGTGGAGCACCTTGTGGGCGCCGACGACGTTCGCGTAGCCGACGTCGATAACGTTCGAGTCCTCGACGTTCAGCGCGACGCGAAACCCGATCAGGCCGATCAGCAGCACGAGCAGCACCCGCGGCGGCAGGTTCAGCCGCAGCGGCGGCTGTCGCGCGGCGCGCGGCGCAAGCCCCCACAGCAGCCGGCCGAGCAGGTAGACGAGCGGCGGGTAGGCGAGCGGCACGGATGCGTTGATGTCGGCGTGGTTGAAGAAGGCGAGCGATATTGAGAGCGACGTCAGCGCCAGCAGGTCCACGTTGCGGATCGCCCACGGCCTTCGCCAGTCGAAGAACGGCGCGAGGAATAGGAAGCACAGCGGCAGCCAGACGTAGAGCGAGTTGACGTGGCGGCCGAACGCGCCGGGGTAGCCGCGGGCCATCGTCCAGGCGATCTTGAAGCCGGTGTAGACGCCCTGGACCTGTCCGTCGCTCTGGCTGACGAGGACCTGGATGAACTCCTGGTCGTGGGAGTAGAAGGCGACCTGCCACTGCCCGGACGTCGGACTAGTGACCTGCGCAAAATGGTGCGGATGCGAGCGTTCGGCGGCCCTCACAGCCGGGAGGCGTCGCGCGATCGCCGCCGCCGCGCCGCTGGAGACGGAAGGCAGCGGCGTCAGCGGCGGTCCGAGTGCATTCGTCGTGGTCGCCGCCGCGGCAGGCGCAGTCACTGTCGCGACGAGGAGCAGCGCAGCTGCGACGAGTCGCCTCACGGGATGCCGAAATGCGCCATGACCAGCGGCGCGACGTCGGCGATCGACCACTGCGAGCGCGTCGGGTTGGCCTCCAAACCGCAGGTGATCAGCGGCGCGTTCGAGTCGGCGGCCGAGAGCGAGCCGTGGCTTCCCCCGCCGACGTGGTCGGCGCCGCCCCAGTCGCTGAACTCGACCCCCTCGGCGGCGCTCAGCAGCACCTCCCCCGCGCTCGCGCAGCCGGTCGCGTCCCAGATCCGCCCGAGCGCGTCCGGGAACTCGCCGCTCGAGAGGACGCCGTGGCGAAGCGCCAGGCCGAGCGCGTCGAGATCGCCGTGCCAGCGCCAGCTTCGCCCGCGCAGATCGGCCGCCTCATCGCCCGGTTCAAAGCGCAGCTCGAGCGCGCCGCGCGCGACGCAGGCCTGACCGTCCTCGCGCCAGATGACGTGGTCGACGCCGTCGAGGCGCCGCGCTCGCGCCAGCACTCGCTCGAGCAGCCCGGCGCCGCCGAAGGCGTAGACCATCGCCGCGCGCTGGGCGGGGCAGACAGCGATCTGGGAGGCCTCGAGGGCGCGCATGTCGGTCGGCCGGCGGACATCGAAGCTCGCGAACGCCCCGGCCAGCGAAACCGATCGCTCGACGAGCGTGTGGGCGTGGTCGGCGACGACGATCACCGCGTGCTCGGCGAGGAAGGCGTCGACTCCCCCGGCGGCCTCGAAGACGCGCGCGATCTGGCGGTCGGCCTGGGCGATCGCGGCGACCTGGGCGTCGGGCCCCTGCTTGTGCGAGTGGTTGTCGTTGTCGGGCAGCGACAGCAGCAGGAAGTCGAAGAGGTCTCCTCGCACCAGGTACTCCCCCACGCAGCCGGCGTGGCGGTCGCGCACGCCGGGCATCCCGAGCGTGCTGCGGCAGCCCGACTCGCGGCTCGAGAAGATGTCGGCGTAGAAGAGCTCGCGCGGGCCCATCACCGGCCGCTTGATCAGCGACATCGCGGCGATCCGCGTCAGCGCCGAGTCCTGCGCCGGCTGGTGGGAGTGGCGGCCGCGGAAGATCAGGTAGGTCGTGCAGGCGGTGCGGATGCCGGCGTCGTCGAGGCGCTCAAAGACCGTCAGCGCCTGCGGCGCGAGGTGTTCGCCGTTCATGTTGTAGACAAGATCGGTGAGCTGGCGGCCGAGGCCGAAGCGAAGCGACGCGCGGAAGCTAGAGCCGTACTCGACGTAGCGCGCCTGGGCGCGGTCGTACCAGTTCATCGACGGGATCATGTGGCGGTCCGGGCCGAGGCCCGTCGCGATCGTCGCCGCGCAGACCGGCGTCACCGAGGGAAACGCGGCGACCGCCTCGGACTCGTAGCTGCCGCGCTCGATCAGCGCCGCCAGCGCGGGCGCGTGCCCGTCGGAGGCGGCCTGCTCGACCATCGCCGGACGGGCGCCGTCGATCACCGCCAGGAGGAGCTTTTTCACGCTGCTCTCAACATCGCGAACGCCGCGGAGTGCCAGGCCAGCCCCAACGACTGACGCGCTGCATCTGTGGGGGCCAGAGTCATCGTGCGCTAGCGTGCAGGTGGCCCATGACGATAGTTGACCGATGACGGAGCGTCGGCCCCCGCGCGGCGCGGCACATGAGCTCGAGCGATACGCGGGGCTCTTTTCGGCGCGCACGCGGGTCATGCGCTCCTCGGCGATGCGCGACCTGATGGCCGTCACGGTGCGCCCCGAGGTGATCTCGCTGGCCGGCGGGCTGCCCGACACCTCGACCTTCGATCCGGCCCTGTTCGCACGGCTGATGAGCGAGATGCCGCCGGCCGCGGCGCTCCAGTACGGGCCGAGCGAGGGGCTCGTCGGCGTGCGCGAGGCGATCGTGTCGGTGATGGCCGCCGAGGACATGCACGTCGACCCCGACGACGTGATCGTCACGACCGGCGGGCAGCAGGCGATCGACCTCGTCACCAAGACGCTGATCGACCCGGGCGACGTCGTGATCGCCGAGGCGCCGACCTATCCGGGCGCCGTGCCGACGTTCTGCTCCTATGAAGCCGACGTCATCCAGATCGAGATGGACGCCGACGGCATGATCATCTCCGCGCTCGAGGAGACACTCGCGCGGCTCGACGCAGAGGGCCGGCGGCCGAAGTTCATCTACACGATCCCCAACTTTCAGAATCCGGCCGGCGTGACGATGTCGCTCGAGCGCCGGCGGCGGCTCGTCGAGATCGCCCGCGAGCGAGAGCTGCTCGTGCTCGAGGACAACCCCTACGGGATGCTGCGCTTCGAGGGCGAGGGGCTGCCGACGCTGCGCACGATCGAGGGGCCGACCGGCGCCCCGGGCGAGAACGACTTCGTGATCTACGCCGGGACGATGTCGAAGATCCTCTCCCCCGGCGTGCGCGTCGGCTGGCTCGTCGCGCCGCGACCGCTGCTCGCCAAGCTCGTGCTCGGCAAGCAGGCGACGGATCTGTGCTCCTCGACGCTGGCGCAGCATTTCGTCGCTGCGTACTTCGCCTCGACCGACTGGCGTCCCTACGTCGAGACGCTCTGCGAGCTCTACCACCGCCGCCGCGACGTGATCCTCGACGCGCTCGCCGAGAACCTGCCGCCCGCGGCGACGTGGACGCGGCCGCACGGCGGGCTGTTCATCTGGGTCACGCTGCCCGACTACATCGACACGACCGACATGCTCGCGCGCGCGCTCGCCGACAACGTCGCGTTCGTGCCCGGCGAGGCGGCGTTCGCCGACGGTCGCGGGCGCCATTCGATGCGGCTGAACTTCTCGAGCTCGAGCGATGAGGAGATCCGCGAAGGGGTGCGGCGGATCGGCAAGATCGTCGCCGAGCAGCTGGCGCTCTACGACTCGCTGACGGGGCGGCGCAGGCAACCGCCCGTGGCGCCTCGGACGTTCGAGCCCGAGATCGAGCCCGCCGCGCCGGAGGATCTGGCGGACACGGCGAGCGGCGAGGGGATGGCGCATATCCTCCAGCTGCCGCGCCGCGGGTCGTTGGGGGGCCGGCGCTCGCGCGAAGCATGACGCGCGTAGCGGTGCTGAAGGGCGGGCGCTCGCTCGAGCGCCAGGTGTCGCTTGCGTCGGGGGCCCGAGTCGAGGACGCGCTCGAGCGCCTCGGCCACGACGTGGTGTCGATCGACGTCGGCGCCGACCTCGTCGCGCGGCTGCGCGAGTGCGACGCGGCGGTCGCCTTCATCGCGATGCACGGCCGCGGCGGCGAGGACGGGACGGTCCAGGAGCTCCTCGAGGTCCTCGAGATCCCCTACACCGGGTCCGGCGTCCACGCCTGCATGCGCTGCTTCGACAAGGTGCTGACGAAGTACGCGCTGCGCGAGGGCGGGCTGCCGACACCCGACTGGGTCTCGCTGTCGGAGATCGGCTTCCAGGATCTGGGGGCGGCCGACGTGCTCGGCGGCATCGCCGAGCGGCTGCGCTTCCCGCTCGTCGTCAAGCCCGTCTCGCAGGGTTCCTCGCTCGGCGTCAAGCACGCGCTGACCGCGGCTGTGCTGCCCGCGGCGCTCGTCGCCGCGCTGTCGTACGGCGCGCGCGTGCTGCTCGAGCACCACGTCGAGGGGCGCGAGCTCGCGGTGTCGCTGCTGGCGCGCGAGGGGGGTGACGCCGCAGATGTCGAGGTGCTGCCGATCGTCGAGGCGTTGCCGCGCGGCGCCGAGTACGACTTCGCCGCGCGCTATGAGATCGGCCAGACCGACTTCGTCTGCCCGGCGGAGCTCGAGGAGGAGGTGGCGGAGCGGGTGCGCGAGATCGCTTTGTCGGCCTGGCGGCTGCTCGGCGCGCGCGGCTTCGCGCGGGTGGACATGATCCTCGGAGACGACGGGCCGACGGTGCTCGAG
>DATGHN010000178.1:0-9232 GCA_035308005.1 Solirubrobacteraceae bacterium | reverse complement strand
TCGAGCACCTGCACGGCGACGCGCTGCACGAGGTCAACTACCGCGGCGTCGGCGAGGGCGGCACGATCGCCGCGCCCCCGGCGGTGCTCAACGCGGTCGCCGACGCCCTCGGCGGCGTCGAGATCACGACGCTGCCGATGACGCCGGAGCGGGTCCTCGAGCTGATCGACGGATGAGGCTCGAGAACTCGTTCACCGTGCCCGCGTCGCCGCAGCAGACGTGGGAGCTCCTCAACGACGTGCCGCGCGTCGTGCCGAACATGCCCGGAGCGCGGCTCGATGAGGTCGTCGAGGAGAACGTCTTCAAGGCGACGATGGACGTCAAGCTCGGGCCGATGGCACTGCAGTTCGCCGCCGACGTTCGTCGCGAGGTCGCCGACGTTGGCTCGATGACCACGACGCTCGCCATCAAGGCCCGCGAGACGAAGAATCGCGGCGGCGCGACGGCGACGATCGAGTCCGTGCTCGAAGCCGACGGGGCCGGCACCAGGGTCACGATCGTCACCGACCTGCACATGCACGGGGCGGTTGCGCAATACGGCCGCGGCGTCGTTCCGGAGGTGGCCGGGCAGATGGTCTCGCGCTTCGCCGAGAACCTCGCCGCCACGCTCGCCTGACGACGCGCCCCCGCCACGATGGCCTACGACGAAGATCTCGCCAACCGCCTGCGGGAGCAGCTCGCCGGCGAGGCCGCGATCACCGAGAAGAAGATGTTCGGCGGCCTGGCGTTCCTGCTCCACGGTCACATGACCGTCAGCGCCTCCGGTCGCGGCGGGATGCTCGTCCGTCTCGACCCGGCCGCGAACGATGCGGCGTTGAAGCGCCCGCACGCAACGCTCATGACAATGGGCGGACGGACGATGGAGGGCTGGATACGGGTCGCGCCGGCGGGCATCGCCACCAAGCGTGATCTCGGCGCCTGGGTCAAGCGCAGCCTGGACTACGTGAAGACGCTCCCGCCGAAGTAACCCGCGCGAGTTCGCCGCGCTTCATGCCACGTTACCTGTGGCTTCATGGAGGCTTCACACTCGAGGCCTAGATTCGGTCGGTGGCACACACGGCCGATTTGCGAATGACCCGCCGCCGGCTGCTTGCCGGGGGCGGCTCTGCTCTTGCGGGGCTAGCCGCGCTTGGCTCGACGGGGCTCCTGCTTCGCGGCGGCGGGGCATTCGCAGCTTCGGCGCAGGCAGCGGCCGCTCCGACCTTCTTCAGCCGCCCCGATCTGCGTATACCCGCGCTTCGCGTCACCACGTCGCGGCCGGGCATCGCTCCGGGCCTGGTCATGCTCGCTCCCTACAACGCGCCCCTGCCGGCCCAGGCCGGCGCCCTGATTGTCGACAACGCCGGCAACCCGGTCTGGGAGCAGCCGCTTAACCGCCTCGTCACTTCGGACTTCCGCGTGCAGACCTACCGCGGCCAGCAGGCGCTGACCTGGTGGCAAGGAGTGATCACGCTCGGACACGGCGTCGGGCACTATGTAATCGCCGACTCGAGCTACCAGCCGCTCGCGCACGTCAACGCCGGCGACGGTCATCAGGGCGATCTGCACGAGTTCCTGATCACCGACCGCGGGACGGCACTGCTTACCTCCTACACCCTGAGCGAGCGCGATCTGCGCGCGGTCGGCGGCTCGGCGCACGGCACGATCCAGGACGCGATGTTCCAGGAGGTGGATATCCGCAGTGGCCGCGTGCTGTTCGAGTGGCGGAGCCTCAACCACATCCCGATCGAGGACTCCTACTGGCCCGTCGGCGGCGCCGATTGGGACTACGTGCATCTGAACTCGATCGGCGTCGACGCCGACCAGAACCTGCTCGTGTCCTCGCGCAACACTCACACGATCTACAAGCTCGATCGAACGAGCGGCGCCATCATCTGGCGCCTCGGCGGCAAGCACAGCGACTTCGCGATCGACCCCGCCGCCGCGTTCGCCTGGCAGCACGACGCGCGCCGCCAGCCAGACGGCACGATCACGGTGTTCGACAACGGCACCAGCGGCGCTTCGCGCGCGCTCGTGCTTAACGTCGACGAGACGGCACGCCGCGTGTCGCTCAAGCGGGCCTACACGAGGCCGAGCGCGACGTTCGCCAACAGCCAGGGCAACGTTCAGGTGCTCCCGAACGGCAACGTCCTCGTCGGTTGGGGCGCGCAGCCATACGTGTCCGAATTCTCTCCGGCGGGCGAGCTTCTCTTCGACGCGCGCCTCGGCGAGCAGTACATCTCCTACCGCGCCTACCGCATGCAATGGGACAGCGACGGGTCGGGGACGCCGGCGGTCGCGGCGCGGCGCGCCGCGGGGCAGACGACGGCCTACGTCAGCTGGAACGGCGACACGAGCGTCACGCACTGGACCCCGCTGGTTGGGACGACGGCTGGAAAGCTGACCGCCCTGCGGGCCGTGGCCCGCACCGGCTTCGAGACGGCGCTGCGGATCCCCGGCGGTCACAAGCGGCTTCGCGTGCGCGGAACCGACGCGGCTGGTCGCCCGGTCACGACGTCTGCCGTGCTGTCGCTCTGACCGCGTAGCCTTACGCGCGGTGAGCCGCGAAATCGCCACAGCGCCAGTCGCCGCCGGATCACTTGTCGCCGGCTACCTGGTCGCGCGCGAGTCGGGCGTGCGACCGCTCGGCGGAGCGGTGCTGGCCGCCGCAGGTGCGTGGTGCACGCGGCGCTGGAGCGTCGCAGCCGGCAAGCCGCGCGCCGCAGCGCTACTCGGCGTCTATGCCGCGGCGTTCGCCGGCTCGCACCCCGCCGCCAAGCGCGTCGGCGCCTGGCCGGCGGTGTTCGGCGCGGCCGCGCTGAGCGGCGCCGCGTCGTGGCTGATCGCTGACCGCCGCCGGCCGTAGGCTGTCATCGTGCGGCTCGGCGAGATCGGCATCTGGACCGCCTACCGCGCGATCGGCGAGGAGAACGCCGGCGAGGCGGCGCGTCTGGCCGAGGAGCTCGGCTTCGGCGCGTTCTGGCTCGGCGGCTCGCCGCGCCTCGCGACGGTGCGGCCGCTGCTTGAGGCGACGAACCGTATCGCCGTGGCGACCGGTATCGTCAACGTCTGGGGGTACGAGCCCGCGGAGCTCGCCGCGGAGTATGCCGACCTAGTCGCGTCGGGCTACGCCGAGCGGCTGCTGGTCGGCATCGGCATCGGCCACCCGGAGGCGACGAGCGAGTACGCGACGCCGCTTCAGAAGATGCGCGCCTTCTTCGACGGCCTCGACGCGGCGAGCCCGCCGCTCCCGCGCGAGCACCGCGCCGCCGCCGCCCTGCAGCCGGGGATGCTGCGCTTCAGCGCCGACCGCGGCGCCGGCGCGCACACCTACTTCGTGCCTGTCGAGCACACCCGCGCGGCGCGCGAGCTGCTCGGCGGCGACGCGCTGATCGCGACCGAGCTCGCCTGCGTGGTCGATGAGGACCGCGACGCCGCGCGCGCGACGGCGCGCACCTACGCCGAGTTCTACCTCGGGCTCCGCAACTACACGAGCAACCTGCGCCGCTTTGGCTACGACGACTCAGATCTCGCCGGCGGCGGCTCGGAGGCGCTGCTCGACGCGATCGTCCCGCAGGGAAGCGCAGAGCAGATCGCGGCGGTGGCGCGCGCGCATCTCGCCGCAGGAGCCGACCACGTCTGCGTGCAGCCGGTCGGGGTGAGCGGGATTCCGCGCGCGCAGTGGGGCGCCCTCGCGGCGGCGCTCCTGCGCTAGCGCTCCGCAGCCGCCTCTAGCCTTGAGATTGCGATGACGCTGTCCTTCGATCCGATCGCCGAAGCGCGCCGGCAGTGGGACGAGCACTGGGGGGAGGAGGCGACCGCGAGCATGGCCGCCGTCACGTCGATCATGCGCGCTCAGCAGATCGTCATGGCGCGGCTCAACGAGCTGCTCGAGCCCGTCGACCTCACCTTCCCGCGCTACGAGGCGCTGATGCTGCTCTTCTACAGCCGTCGCGGCGAGCTGCCGCTGGGGAAGATCTCCGACCGCCTGCAGGTCCATCGCGCCAGCGTCACCAACGTGATCGACAAGCTTGTCGCCAGCGGCTATGTGGAGCGGGTCGGCCACGGCAGCGATCGCCGCACCGTGCTCGCGCGGATCACCGCTTCTGGTCGCGCCGCCGCGCGTCGCGCAACACGCCGGCTCAACGGCTCGCGCTTCGGGATGGAGCCGCTCGACGACGCCGCCTGCAGGCGCCTGTTCGCGACGTTCACCTCGCTTCGCGCTGGCGCGGGGGACTACGAGCTGCCCGGCTGAGCGGCGAGGTGGCGCGCAATCACGACGCGCTGGATCTCGTTCGTGCCCTCATAGATCTGAGTGATCTTGGCGTCGCGCATCATCCGCTCGAGCGGGTAGTCGCTGACGTAGCCCGATCCGCCGAGCACCTGGACGGCCTCGACGGTGACGCGCATCGCGTTGTCTGAGGCAAACAGCTTGGCCATCGAGGTGAACGCGCCGAGGTCCGGCGGGGGAACCTCGCGGTCGGCGAGCTCGCACGCCTCATAGAGCAGCGCCCGCGCCGCGGCCGTGCCGGTCGCCATGTCGGCGAGCTTGAACTGGATGCCCTGCAGCTCGATGATCGGCTGCCCGAAGGCGATCCGCTCGCGGGCGTAGGCGACGGCGTGGTCGAGCGCGCCCTGGGCGATCCCGACCGCCTGCGCCGCGGCGCCGAGCCGCGAGCGCTCGAGCGTGCCGAGCGCGACGCGCATTCCGCGACCGACCTCGCCGACGACGTTCGCGGCCGGTATGCGTAGGTCCTCGAAGACCGGCGAGCCGGTCGGTGACCCGCGGATGCCGAGCTTGTGCTCGTAGCCCGCCACCGAGAAGCCCGGCCGGTCGGACTCGACGACGAACGCCGTGACGCGGCGCGATTCGCGGTCGGTGACGGCGAAGACGATGTAGAAGTCGGCGATCCCGGCGTTTGAGATCCAGGCCTTCGTCCCGTTGATCACCCAGTCATCGCCGTCCTGGACTGCCGATGTCCGCATCGCCGCCGCGTCCGACCCCGCCTCGGCCTCCGACAGCGCGAAGGCCGCGATCTGCTCGCCGCTCGCGCAGCGCGGCAGAAACCGCTGGCGGAGCTCCTCCGAGCCGAAGCGCGCGATCGGCAGCGTGCCGAGCTCCTGGACCATCAGCATCAGCGCGCAGGAGGCGTCGGCGCGGGCGATCTCCTCGACCGCCATCTGCAGCATCAGCGTCCCGGTGCCGGTTCCGCCGTACTCGGTCGCAAACGGCAGCGCGAAGACGTCGTTTTCCGCGAGCAGCTCGCGGATGTCCTGCGGATAGGTCGCGGTGCGGTCGATCTCGGCTGCGCGTGGGGCGATCCGCTCGCCGGCGATCCGCGCGATCGTCTCGCGCAGCTCGAGCAGCTCGGGTGCGATCGGGCTCACCGCGGGCCCCCCGCGTGGTCGTAGAAGCCGTGGCCGCTCTTTCGGCCGAGGCGCCCTTTCGCGACGAGGCTGCGAAGCAGCTCGGGCGGCGCGTATCGCGCTTCGCCGAGTTCCTCGTGGAGCGTCACGCAGACCGCCTCTACGACGTCGAGGCCGATGAAGTCGCAGAGCGCGAGCGGTCCCATCGGGTGCCCGCAGCCGAGCGTCATGCCCGTATCGATGTCCTCGGCGCTCGCGAGGCCGGCCTCGAGCATCCGGATCGCGTCGGCGAGGTAGGGAATCAGCAGCGCGTTGACGATGAAGCCGGCGCGGTCGGGCCCGCGCACCGGGTCCTTGCCGATCTCGCGGGCGAGGTTCTCGGCCGCCGCGATCGTCTCCGGCGCCGTCTGCGGCGAAGCGACGATCTCGACCAGCTTCATCACCGGGACGGGGGAGAAGAAGTGCAGGCCGACCACGCGCTCGGGCCGAGCGGTCGCCTGCGCGAGCTCCTCGATGCGGATCGAGGATGTGTTCGATGCGAGGAAGGCGGCGCCCGGGAGGGCGTCGTCGAGTCGCGCGAACAGGCCTTGCTTGACGTCGCGGTCCTCGAAGACGGCCTCGATGACGGCGCCGGCGCCCGCGAGTTCCGCCAGCTCGGTCGTGTAGGTGATCCGCGCCGCCGTGGCGTCGGCGTCGTCGCGGCTGAGGCGGCCCTTCTCGACGGATCGCGCGAGCGCTTCCTCGAGCGCCGCGCGAGAGCGATCGAGCGGCTCGCTTGTCGGCTCGTGCAGGATCACGCGCTTGCCCGCGGCGGCCGCCGACTGCGCGATGCCCGATCCCATGAAGCCCGCGCCGACCACTCCCACGACATCGACCGTCTCGGTCATCCAGGCGGCAACTTAGCTGGTTTGACAGCCGCAGCCAACTATGCGACCTTTCAACTATCTGATGTCCACGGAAATGCCGGACTCGTGGAGTGCGGCGTACGCGGCTACACCAGAGCGCGACGCCCAGTTCGAGACACTTTCCGGCGAGCCGGTCAAGGCGCTGTACACGCCCCAGGACGCCGGCGACGTCGAGCGAATCGGGCTGCCTGGACAGCCGCCGTTCACGCGCGGCGTCTACCCGTCGATGTATCGCGGGCGCCTTTGGACGATGCGCCAGTTCGCCGGCTTCGGCACGGCCGAGGAGACCAACGAGCGCTTCCGCTACCTCCTCGACCACGGCCAGACGGGCCTCAGCACGGCCTTCGACATGCCCTCGCTGATGGGCCTCGACTCCGATTCGCCGCGTTCGCTCGGCGAGGTCGGCCGCGAGGGGGTGGCGATCGACACGCTCGACGACATGCGCCGCCTGTTCGCGGGGATCGACCTCGGCGCCGTCAGCGTGTCGATGACGATCAACGCTCCGGCGGCGATCATGCTCGCCTACTACGTCGTCGCCGCCGAGCTCGAGGGCGTGCCCGCCGCCGCGCTCGCGGGCACGATCCAGGCCGACATCCTCAAGGAGTACATCGCCCAGAAGGAGTGGTGCTTCCCGATCGACCCGGCGATGCGTCTACTCGGCGACATGGTCGAGTGGTGCGCGGCGAACACGCCGCGCTGGCACCCGATCTCGATCAGCGGCTACCACATCCGCGAGGCCGGCTCGACCGCCGCCCAGGAGCTCGCCTTCACGCTCAAGAACGGCTTCACCTACATCGAGCAGGCGATCGCGCGCGGCCTCGATCCCGACGAGGTGGCGCCGCGGATGAGCTTCTTCTTCAACGCTCAGATCGACTTCTTCGAGGAGATCGCGAAGTACCGCGCGGCGCGGCGGATCTGGGCCCACGAGCTGCGCGAGACCTACGGCGCGCGCGACCCGCGCTCGTGGCTGATGCGCTTTCACACCCAGACGGCGGGGGTCAGCCTGACCGCCCAGCAGCCGCTCGTCAACATCGCCCGGACGGCGATCGAGGCGCTCGCCGGCGTGCTCGGCGGGACGCAGTCGCTGCACACCAACAGCTACGACGAGGCGCTGGCGCTGCCGACCGAGGCGGCCGCACGGGTTGCGCTTCGCACGCAGCAGGTGATCGCGCACGAGACCGGCGTCACGAACACGATCGACCCGCTCGGCGGCAGCTACTTCGTCGAGGCGCTCACCGACCGCCTCGAGGCGCTCGCCTACGACTATTTCGCGCGGATCGACGAGCTCGGCGGGATGGTCGCCGCGGTCAAGCAGGCCTACCCGCAGCGCGAGATCGCCGACGCCGCCTACCGCCTCCAGCAGGAGATCGACTCCGGGCGCCGCGTCGTCGTCGGCGTCAACGCGTTCCTCGAGGGCGACGAGGACCCGCCGCCGACGCTTCGCATCGACCCCGATCTCGAGCGCAAGCAGATCGGCCGGCTGCGGGCGGTCCGGGCGAGCCGCGACTCAGCCGCCGTCGAGGCCGTGCTCGCGTCGCTCAAGGCGTCGGCCGCGCGCGAGGACGCCAACCTGATGCCGACGCTGCTTGACGCCGCGCGCGCCAACGCGAGCGAGGGTGAGATCGTCGCCGCGCTGCAGGCGGTCTGGGGCGACTATCGCGAGGCGCCGGTCTTCTAGCCGGGCCGGTGGCTGCCGAAGACCTCGCGCATCGTGGCGCAGACCTCGCCGACGGTCGCGCGCTCGCGAAGCGCCTCGCGGATCGCCGGCAGCAGATTGTCCTGGCCGGCCGCGGCGTCTGAGAGCTCGCGCAGACGTTCGTCGAGGCGCTCTGAGTCGCGGTCGCGCTTATAGGCCGCGAGGCGTTCGAGCTGGCGGCGCTCGGCTTGCGGATCGACGCGCAGGATCGCGCCAACATCCTCCCCCTCCTCCTCAACAAAGGCGTTCACGCCGACGACGATGTCCTGGCCGACGCGGTAGCGCTCCTGATAGCTCCAGGCGGACTCGTCGATCTCTGAGCTGATGAAGTCGATCGCCGCGAGCGCGCCGCCGAGTGAGTCGACGCGCGCGATCATGGTCGCGGCGCGGCGCTCGATCTCGTCCGTCAGCGATTCGATCATGTAGGAGCCCGCGAACGGGTCGGCGCTGTCGGCGGCGCCCGACTCGAAGGCGATCACCTGCTGGGTTCGCAGCGCCAGCTTCGCGGCGTGCTCGCTCGGCAGCGCGAGCGCCTCGTCGTAGCCGTTGGTGTGCAGCGACTGCGTGCCCCCGCAGACGGCGGCGAAGGCCTGCAGCGCGACGCGGACGATGTTGTTGTGGGGCTGCTGCGCGGTCAGCGTGACGCCGGCGGTCTGGGTGTGAAAGCGCAGCATCAGCGAGCGTGGATCGCGGGCGCCGAAGCGCTCGCGCATGATCTGCGCCCACATGCGGCGGGCGGCGCGGAACTTCGCGACCTCCTGGAAGACGTTGTTGTGGGCGTTGAAGAAGAACGCCAGGCGCGGGGCGAAGGCGTCGACCTCGAGGCCCGCAGCGATCGCCGCCTCCACGTAGGCGATTCCGCTGGCCAGCGTGAAGGCGACCTCCTGGACGGCCGAGGCGCCCTTCTCGCGGTAGTGGTAGCCCGATATCGAGATCGTGTTCCACTGCGGCAAACGCTGCGCGCAGTAGGCGAACAGATCGGTCGTCAGGCGCATCGACGGCCCGGGCGGGTAGATGTAGTTCCCGCGCGCGATGTACTCCTTGAGGATGTCGTTCTGGGAGGTGCCGCGCAGCGCCTCGGGCGCGACGCCCTGCTCCTCCGCGACCAGCTCGTAGAGGCACAGGAGGACCGCCGCCGGAGCGTTGATCGTCATCGACGTCGAGACCTCGCCGAGCGGGATCCCCGCGAACGCCGTCCGCATATCCCCGAGCGTGTCGATCGCGACACCGGTGCGCCCGACCTCGCCCAACGCTCGCGGGTCATCCGAGTCAAGCCCAAGCTGCG
>DATGHN010000177.1:0-7110 GCA_035308005.1 Solirubrobacteraceae bacterium | reverse complement strand
CGCGCACAGCGTCCCCGCGGTATCGATGATGTCGTCGACGATGATCGCCGTCTTGCCGGCGACATGGCCGATGACGTAGCCGATCTCCGCGACCTGCTGCGCGGGGCGCTCCTTCGTCAGGACGGCAAGATCGGCGCCGATCTTCTCGGCGAACTTCTGCGCCAGCTTCGCCCGGCCGACGTCAGGCGCGACGACGACGACGTCCTCGAGGTGCAGGTCCAGGAAGTGCTGGGCGAGGATGAAGCGAGCCGTCATGTGATCGAGCGGCTTCGAGAAGAAACCCTGGACCTGGCCGGCGTGGAGATCCATCGTCAGGACCCGGTCGGCGCCCGCCGACTCGAGCATCCGCGCCACCAAACGCGCGGAGATCGGTTCGCGCGGCGCGGACTTCTTGTCCTGGCGCGAGTAGCCGAACCAGGGCACGACCGCGATCACGCGGTGCGCCGACGCACCGACCGCCGCGTCGATCATCAGCAGCAGCTCCATCAGGGCGTCGTTGGCGGTCAGCCCCGTCTGGGCGTTGCCGCAGGTTGACTGGATGATGAAGACGTCGGCGCCGCGGATCGACTCGCCGTAGCGACAGTAGACCTCGCCGTTGGAAAAGGTCTTGAGCGTCGTCGGGCCGAGCTCGACACCGAGCTTCGCCGCGATCCTCGCCGCGAGGTCGCCGGTCGCGCGGCCTGAAAAAAGCATCAGCCGCTTGTCGTA
The DNA here is from genome assembly GCA_035308005.1 of Solirubrobacteraceae bacterium. GTDB lineage: Bacteria > Actinomycetota > Thermoleophilia > Solirubrobacterales > Solirubrobacteraceae > Palsa-513. The sequence continues at coordinate 6,402 of DATGHN010000177.1, read as the reverse complement.
GTCGATTGGGAGGAAGGTGATCGCCGGCTGCGATTCAGTCACGCTCATCCACTTTGAGTCTAACCGCCCGACCGGCCCAAAGGCTGCCGAGTCAGCCGTTCTCGCGGCGCTCGGCGTAGCGTTCGACGATGCGCTGGCGAGCGCGCGCAATCGCGAGCGCCCCCGGCGGAACGTCACCGGTGACGACCGATCCAGCCGCCGTCCACGCGTCATCGCCAACAGTTACAGGGGCGACGAACGACGTGTCGACGCCGCCGTGGACGCGCGCGCCGATCGTCGTGCGGTGCTTGCTCTTGCCGTCGTAGTTGGCGGTGATCGTGCCGGCGCCGAGGTTCGTCTGCTCGCCGACGTCGGCGTCTCCGACATAGGAGAGGTGCGGAACCTTCGCGCCCGCGCCGATCCGCGAGTTCTTGATCTCCACGAACGTCCCCGCCTTGGCACCCTCCTCGAGCACCGTGCCGGGGCGCAGATACGTGAACGGTCCGACGCTCGCGCCGTCGGCGACCGAGACGTCGACGAGCACGGCGTGCGGTCCGACTCTGCACTCGCTCCCGATCGCCGTCGCGCCGCGAAGCTGGGTGCAGGCCTCGATGACCGTGTCCGCGCCGATCGCGACGCCGACGTCGATGCTCGTCGTCGCAGGCTGCACGATCGTCACGCCCGCGAGCATGTGCCGGTGTTGGATTTGGTGTTGTGCCGCCGCGGCGACCGTGGCAAGCTCGGCGCGGTCGTTGACCCCCGACGCGGCCTCCGCCCCGGCCTCGACCGTCGTCACCGACAACCCGCGGGCGATCATCACCGCGATCACGTCGGGGAGGTAGCGCTCGCCCTGGGCGTTGTCAGAGCCGACCTCCTCCAGGGCGTCGAGCAGCGCTCCGCCGGCGAAGGCGTAGATCCCGGCGTTGACCTCGCGGATCGAAAGCTCCTCCTCGCTCGCGTCGCCGGCCACCTTCGTCTCCACGACCCGCACAACGGCTCCGGCTGCGTCGCGGACGACGCGACCGTAGCCGGCCGGGTCCTCGAGCACCGTTGTAACCATCGTCGCCTCGGCGGTCGCGGCCGCGAGCTCGCCGATCAGCTCGGCGCCGACCAGTGGCACGTCCCCCGAGAGAACGACGACCCTCGCGTCGCGATCGATCGACGGCGCGGCGCTCGCGACGGCGTCGGCCGTGCCGCGGGGCTCGGGCTGAATCGCGAACTCGACGTCGAAGCCCGCTAGCAGCGGCGCGAACCCCGCGTCAGGAGGCACGACCACCACGATTCGCGAAGCGCCCGCCTCGGTCGCGGCGGCCACCGGCCAGGCGAGCAGCGGTCGCCCACAGAGGTCGTGAGCGAGCTTCGGCGTGGCTGAGCGCATCCGCGTCCCGGATCCCCCAGCGAGGATCACGACGGTCGGCCCGGACATCTCCGTGAGCCTAACTACACTTGCGGCGGGACCGCCCTGGGGGGTCGTCGAACCGCACTGGGGAGTGGTGTAACGGCAGCACGGGAGGCTTTGGCCCTTCTAGTCCTGGTTCGAATCCAGGCTCCCCAGCCTTCGCAAAGGCTCAGCGGTTGTGGTTGACCACCTCGATGTTGTGGCCGTCGGGGTCGAGCACGAAGGCGCCGTAGTAGCCAGGGTGGTAGATCGTGCGCTCGCCAGGACCGCCGTTGTCCTCGTAGCCGGCGGCGAGCGCGGCGGCGTGGAAGGCCTGCACCGTGGCGTCGGCGTCCGCCGCGAAGGCGAGGTGGACGTGCTCGGTCAGCGGTCGCTCGTCGCGCACGAGCGAGAAGGAGACGTCGGTGCCGTTGAACTGCACGCGGCCCGGCTCGTCGTGAACCAGGCGCAGCCCGGCGTGCGGCGCGATCGTCGAGTAGAAGCGCAGCGACGCCCGGGGGTCGCGGACGCGGAGCCAGAGGTGGTCGATGCTGCCGTCGGGCACGTGGGGGTCGCGGCCGCTGTGCACCGCCTCGACGCTGTTGCCGTCCGGGTCGAGCAGGAAGCCGCCGTAGTAGTCGCCGCCGTAGCTCGCGCGCGGACCGGGCGCGCCGTCGTCGCCGTAGCCATCGTCGATCCCCGCCTGCCAGAAGGCGTCGACGGCAGCGCGGTCCGGGGCGCGAAAGGCGATGTGCAGGCCGCTGGTCGTGGCGTGCTCGTGGTCTGTCGGGCCGATGTCCCAGTCCTCCCACTCGACCAGCGTGGCGTCAGCGTGGCTCGGCTCGCTGCCGAGCTTGGAGAGCACGGCGCGGTAGAAGCGCTCGGACGCAGCGAGGTCCGACGTGGCGATCCCGACGTGGTCGAACATTGTCGCGAGGCTACCGTTTGCGCATGCTCGAGATCGAAACGCCGCACGGCCCGGCGCGGGCGCACCTCCACGCGCCGGCGGGCGAGCCGCGCGGCGCGCTCGTGCTCGGGCACGGCGCGGGCGGCGGTGTCGCGGCACCCGACCTCGTCGCGACAACGGAGGTCGCCACCGCGCGCGGCCTCACCGTCGCGCTGATCGAGCAGCCCTACCGGGTCGCGGGCCGCCGCTCGACACCGGCCGCGCACCTCCTCGACGAGGCCTGGATCGCAGTACTCGAAGAGCTGCGGGCCCGGCCGCTGGCCGGCCTGGCGGTCGTGACCGGCGGCCGCTCCTCGGGTGCGCGCGTCGCCTGCCGCACCGCGGCTGCAGTCGGGGCGGTGGGCGTGCTCTGCCTCGCCTTCCCGCTCGTCGCGCCGTCGGGGAAGTCGCGCCAGGAGGAGCTCGACAGCGTGATCGTCCCGGTGCTCGTCGTCCAGGGCGAGAACGACCGCTTCGGCGTGCCCAAGCGCGCCAAAGGCCGCACGGTGTCCGTGATCCGCGGCGACCACGCCCTCAAGTCCGACCGCGACGGGCTGCGCAGCGCCGTGGACAACTGGCTCGCGGCGCTTCAGCCCCTCCAATCCACCTCGTCGCGTCGAGCTCGCCCGAGGACTCCGATCCCGCCGTCGAAGGACACGCCCGGGTAGGAGAAGCTTCGCGTGACCTCGACGAAGCCGAGCTTGGCGTGGAGCGCGAGCGACGCCGCGTTGCGGGCGTTGGCGAAGTACCAGACCTCCGGCGCCCGTGCGAATGCCCACACCATCCGCGCCCTGGTCAGCGCCTCGGCGATGCCGCGCCGCCGCCACCGCGATGCGACGAGGACGCCGCCCAGGTAGTAACCCTCCGGCGCCACGTCCGGCGCCGCGTCCGTTCCCGGCTCGAAATGCGCGCAGCGTCCGTAACCGGCCAGCTCGCCGTCGGCGCGCGCGAGCAGAACGAGCCGGTCGCTGCCACGGAGGTCGGTTTCGAACGCGCGCTGCATGAACGCCGCGTCGCGGCCATCTGCGGCCGCCAGAGCAACCAGCGCGTCAACATCGCCGGGACCGGCCTCCCCTACGGCGACGACCGGATCGCTCGCGCTGGGCGGGTCTAGCGTCGCGGCACCCGACCCGCCGCGTGGCCGGGCTCACTCGACGGCGCGACGGCGCCGGTCATGCCGAGCACGCGCATCGCCTTGAGCCCGAGGCTCAGCTTCTCGCGGCCGTCGCTCGATCCAACGTCGAGGCCGCAGAGCTCGCGGACGCGCTCGAGGCGGTAGCGAATCGTGTGGCGGTGTGTAAAGAGGCGTTGCGCGGTGCCGGCGACGTTGCCGTCGGCTTCGAGGAATGCCTCAACCGTCGCGACGAGGTCGGTCGCGTACTGCTCGTCGTAGGCGACGAGCGGCTCGACGGTCTCGGCGTAGAAGCGCTGCAGCTCGGCCGGGTTCTCGCTCATCGCCGAGAGCAGCAGCCGGTAGGCGCCGGTCTCCTCGAACGCCAGCACGCGGTGCTCCTGGTCGCCCTCGGCGACGTTCGCCGCGAGCAGCGCCTCATCGGCCGCGCGCGCGAGCTCGAGCGGATCGCTGACGGGCCGGCTACGCCCGACGACGAATACGAAGCCGCCCATCGTCGCCTCGAGGTCGCGGAGGACCGCCTCGGCAGCACGGCGCGCGGCGGTTTCGTCGGCGCCTGAGAGGAGCACGATGACCTCGGCGCCGGTGGCGATCTCGCGCTCCGAGAGCACCGCGACGGCGCCGGGAACCGCTGCCCGCGCGGCCCGCGCGGCTACGGCCCGAAGCCGGGAGCGCCAGCCCTCCTGCGCCGGAGCCTGCGGGTGGGCGTGGGCGATCAGGACGGCCGCGCCGCGTTCGAGGTCGCGCAATCCGACCTCGCGCGCCGCGGCGAGGATCTCGTCGCGCTCGCTCAGCTCGCGCGAGAGCAGGCTCGCGACGAACGTCGCCGCGGCCTCCTCGAAGGCGAGCTCGGGCGCGCGGTCGCGCTCGACCTCGGAGGCGATCAGCGTGCTGAGGAGGCGCAGCAGCGCGGGGTTGAGCGCGCCGCGCGAGCGGATGCGAAGGCGGCCGACCTCGGCGTCGGCGACGCGCAGCTCGATCGTCTCGACTCCGTCGGCTTCCCCCAGCAGCGACTGCTCATCTGCCGGCGATCGCGCCGCGACGGCGAGCGCCTGGCCGGCTCGGTCGAGCACGACGACGCTCGCGTCGAGGGCGCGCGCCGCGGCGCGGACGACTGTGGGTAGGCCGGCTCCGGACTCGACGGCAGCGGTGATCTCGTCGAGAGCGGCCAGGTCGATGGCGCCCGTGATCGCCGCGGGGCTATCCGTAGCGTCCCCAGAGCCAGACGACGCCAACGGCACCGAGCAGGCCCAGGCCGACCATCGCGGCGAGCACGTAAACAGACAGCACGGCGGCGACGAGTCGCTGCCAGACTCGCTCGTAGGCGCCGACGGCGGGTACGAGGATCAAGCCGACGAAGGCGGCGAGACCCACGGCTCCGCAGACAGCGGCGACGAGGTAGCTGATGTCGAGCCTGCTCACGGGTCGGCGAATTGTCGCTTAAGCGGGCGTCGGTGAGATCAGAGGATCGACGGCCAGCCGATCAGCGGCCGTGCGGCGATCGCCGAGCCGCCGAGGTGCGCCGCCGCGGCGGCCGCCTCCTCGTAGGCGGCGAAGAGCCCGATCACGGTCGGACCCGATCCGCAGACGAGGGCGTCGCTCGCTCCCGCGGCGCGTGCGCGCTCGAGCTCGGCGTCGATCGTCGGCTCGAGCGAGCGCGCCGCGTCCTGGAGGTCGTTGACGGCTCCTGCCTCGAGCGGATCGATCGCGGCGAGTTCCTGCGCGCTGCGCGGAAGGCCCAGGCGGTCAGCCTCGGCGTAGACGGCGGCGGTCGAGAGCGCGGCCGCGGATGGCAGGACGAGGACTCCGAACGGCTCCGGCTCGCCGAGCCGGCGCACGTCCTCGCCGCCGCCGCGGACGAGCGAGCGGCCGGGGCGGATCTGGGCGGCGACGTCGGAGCCGAGCGCGGTGGCGAGATCGTGCAGCAGCTCGGGCGAACCCAGGCCGCTGCGGCGGGCGAGCAGGCGGAGCGCGGCCGCGGCGTCGGCCGACCCGCCGGCCATTCCCGCAGCGACCGGGATCCGCTTCTCGATTTCGATTCGCTGCGGCGGGCCGTCCCAGCCGGTTGATTCACGGAAGGCGGCGATCGCCGTGGCCGCGAGGTTCGGCGCCTCGACGTCCGGGCAGATCACCTCGTCGCGCTCGCCGTCGGTCATCTCGAGGCGGTCGCAGATCGTGATCGACTGCATCACGCTCGCGAGCTCGTGGCGGCCGTCGTCGCGAAGCGGCCCGATCAGCAGGTTGAGGTTGATCTTCGCCGGCGCGAGCTCCCTCATCGCTGAAGCTTCTCCCAGAGCGCCTCGAGCTCGAGCGGTTCGAGCTTCTCGGCGCGCACGTCGGCGGGGTGGCCGAGCTCGACGAGAGCACCGCGAACGGCGTCGCGATCGAGTCCGAGCGCTAGCGCGGTCGAGCCGGCGAGCGGCTTGCGGCGGTGGGCGAAGGCGGCCTGGACGAAGCGGCGCAGCTCTGGCGTCGCTCCGGGGGCGATCCGCGTCATGCCGACGAGCACCGAGTCGACGTTCGGCACGGGAAAGAACACGTTGCGCGAGATCGAGCGCAGCACGCGGACCTCGCAGGCGAGGCGGCAGAGCACGCTCGGGATCCCGTAGGCACGCGTCCCGGCCGGCGATGCGAGGCGCTCGCCGACCTCGCGCTGGACCATCGATACCCAGCGCCCAAGGCCGGGCAGCTCCTCGATGCTGCGCAGCAGGAAGCTCGCCGCGATGCCGTAGGGGAGGTTGGCGATGACCTTCCCGGGCGGCGGGTCAAGCGCCCCGAGGTCGATCTGCATCGCGTCGGCGAAGTGGAGCGTCGCGTTCTCGAACGGGTCGAGCGCATCGCGCAGCGCCGGCTCGAGCGCGCGGTCGAGCTCGACGACGTGGACGTGGGCGGCGCGCGCGGCGAGGTATTCCGAGAGGACGCCGAGGCCGCCGCCGACCTCGAGGATGACGTCTTTGGGGTGGAGCT
>DATGHN010000176.1:0-4697 GCA_035308005.1 Solirubrobacteraceae bacterium | reverse complement strand
AGGTACTCGCGCAGCTACTCGCTGCGGACTACCTGCCAGGCGTGTGGCTGGCCGACGATCAGACGCACGCGCTGCGTCGCCAGGTTGCCCGGCGGGCGCATATCGTCCGGCAGCGCACTCGGTTGAAGAACCAGGTCCAGTTGGACCGCCCCGGGTTTGTTGGAGGCGGTTCGTTTGTGTGACTGTTATTGTATCATATGAGTGTGTGCGGTGGCTGTCATCCTTTCACTGTCAGAGAGGCCGGCCGACCCGGTTTGTGTTACTTGCCGCTGTCGGCGCGGCCTGAGCGGGATCACGTTCGCGCCCAGATGGCGTGCTTCGTACTCCGCTGGCGGCAGCCGGTCGCAGGCGCTGTGGAGTCGCTCGTTGTTGAACCAGTCGACCCAGTCGAGCGTGGCGAGCTCGACCTGGCCGACGCTCTGCCAGGGCGCGCGACGGTCGATCAGCTCGGCCTTGTACAGACCGATCGTCGTTTCCGCGAGCGCGTTGTCATAGGCATCGCCGACCGACCCAATCGAACCGTCGACGCCGGCATCCAACAACCGGCTTGTGAACGCAAACGACGTAAATTGAGACCCGGCATCGGAATGGTGAATCAGCTCGCCGGGACGGACGGCGAGGCCGGCGTGATCGCGCGCCCAGAGCGCCATCTCGAGCGCGTCGAGCACGAGGCTCGTGTGCATGCTCGCGGCGGCGCGCCAGCCAACGATCCGCCTGGAGAACACGTCGATCACGAACGCCACGTAGCAGACCCCCGACCAGGTCGCGACATACGTGAAGTCAGCGACCCACAACCGGTTCGGCCCGGCGGCCACGAACCGCCTGTCAACCAGATCCGGCGGCCGCTGCGCCTGCCTGTCCGGGAGCGTCGTGCGGCGCCGACGGCCACGCCTGACACCCTCCAGGCCGTCCTCGCGCATCAGCCGCTCGACCGTGCACCTCGCGACCGCGACGCCGTCCCGTTGCAGCTGCCACCAGACCTTGCGCGCCCCATACAGGCCGCCGCTCGCCGCGTGCACACGCCGGACCTCCCCCAGCAGCCGCGCGTCACGACGAGCGCGCTCCGACGGGCAGCGCTCCCTGGCCTTGACCGCGTAGTAGGTCGACGGGGCGACCTGCAACACGCGGCAGATCGGCTCGACCCCGTAGGTGTCGCGGTGCGCGTCGATCAGCGCGCTCACCGCCTCGGCAGCTGCGGGTCGAGCTCCCGCGCGAAGAAAGCCGACGCCGCCTTCAGGATCTCGTTCGCCCGACGCAGCTCCCGGTTCTCCCGCTCGAGCTCCCGGATCCGCTCCGCATCAGCGCTCGTCGTCCCCGGCCGCACCCCCGAATCGACCTCCGCCTGACGCACCCAGCCCCGCAACGTCTCCGACGTACAACCCACCTTCTCCGCGATCGACCGGATCGCCGACCACTCATTCGGATACTCCCGCCGGTGCTCAACCACCATCCGCACCGCCCGCTCCCGCACCTCAACCGGATACCGCTTGCTCGTACTCATCAGCCCATCCTCTCAAGCAGACAGGCCTCCAAGATTCCCGGGGCGATTCAGTGATCGGGGCGAGCTTGTAGCGTGCGAGCTCGGCGCACTGATGGTCGTGAAGGGCGGTCTGCTCGACCGTGGCGGCGGGCGGCAACGGCCCGAGCTCGAGCAGGCTGGTGGGGGTGGCGGGGCAGTAGAGCTGGCCGTTGCTGGTGATCGCTCCTTGATGGCTGCCTTTGGGGCCGCGGTCGTTGGGGTGCAGGTCGACGACGAGTCCGACCGCGAGTGCGCGGATGGGGAGCGCGAACGTGGCGGGTTGGCGGTAGGAGTAGCCGGAGTCGGCGAGCAGGTCGTCGATCGGGATGCCGGCTTGGTGCATGCGCGCGATGACGGGGATGATCTGGTCGGGCGGGTCGTGCCGGCATGAGGCCAGATGGATGCGGCGGACGAGCTCGGGGACCGGGGGGCCTGTTTCGTCTGGGACCGTGGTGAGGGCTTGCAGGTAGTAGCCGAAGAACGTCTCGTTGCGGGCGGGGTGGTTGGTGTTGCGGTGCCCCCAGGCGGCCTCCGGGTCGGTGCAGCGGCCGCGGCCGTCTTTTCGTGGCGGCCGCGGCCAGGTCTCGAGGTCGGTCCAGTCGACCGCGAACGAGCTCGACGCGGGAACGCCGCAGGTCTGGATGCTTGCTTCGAGTAGCCGGTCGAGCACCCAGGAGAGCTGCTCGGACGGCGCGCCGTCCGGTTCGCTCTTGGCGAGTGCCTTGACGATCAGCGCGAACGTGTACTCGAGCTGGCGGTAGGTGAGTTGGTGGGGGCCGGTGTTCCAGTGGGCGAGCACGCCGAGCCGGCGCTGGTCGTCCTCGCTGAGCGCGATCAGCGCCTGGTGCACGCGCCGCAGGTGCGCGGGACGACCCTCGACGGCGACCAGCAGCATGCCCAACAGCAGGGTTCGGACCGACAGCTGGCGCGGCCTGACACCGATCGGCAGTCGCACCTGGATCTGCTCGCACACCGCGGCGGTGTCGAGGATCTGCTCGAGCCGGTCAAGCTCGGTGGTGGCGCTCACGGCGATCCGCCCAGGAGCGCGACCAGTTCCGCCTCGCTCGCGGCTGGGAGCGCCGCGGCGAGGTCGCCGAGCCGCTGGCTGCAGCGGATCCCGGCGGCCGCCATGAACGCGCCCAGCCCGATCCGGCCAGCGCACTCGACCAGCCACGTGGAGCGCAGCCGGCCGCTCTCCAGTCGCGGCAGCCCAGGGTCGGTTGACAGCGCGGCCGTGAGCGCGTCGGTGAGATTGCGCCGGCGCGGCTCGCGGCCGCCAATGATCAGCCGCTCGCCCGCGAACGCCGCGGCTTCCAGCAGCCGCCCCTGGTAGCGCTCGAGCACCGGCACCGGCCGCGCCCTGAGCCCCGCGACCACGACGAGCACGCCGCCCGTGCGCGCGACCACGTCGACTCCGCGCACATGCCGCAGCTCACCCGCGACCACGCCGGCGCCGGCGCCCAGACAGACCAGCGCGCCCGCGCGCATCCGCCGCGCGACCGTCGGCTGCACGCCGGCCAGCCGCAGATACCCCTCGATCTGCGCCGGCGAATACGGCGCCTTCGCACGCTCGCGCGGCAGCGCGATCGCCGCGGGCTGCGGCAAGCGCGCAAGCGCCCTGGCCAGCGCGCGCAGACTGCTGCGCAACGTCCGCACCGATGCCGGCGAGAACCCCGCGGCGCCCTCGAGCACGAACCGCTCGATCGTCGCCTCGCAGAGCACGCGCTCGCGATCGAGCTCGAGCCCGGTCTGCTGCGCGAACCCGGCCAGCCGCGAGACGGCGAACACGAGCGCCTTCGCACGCGCCGCGCTCAGCGGACCGGCCGCGGCGACCAGCTCGCGCGCAAACGCGGCCGCCGCGACCGACACTGGCGCTACGGGACCAGCCCCGCTCATCGGACAGTATATATACTGTCCGACACGGACGTGATGACATTCCGCTCTGCCAGACTGCGCCGATGAGCCCCAACCAGGCAGCCCGCGACGAACTCCGCCAGATGGCGCGCGAGCTCACAGCACTCGCGCGCACCGGCAAGATCCTGCCCGGCTCACTCCAACAACGCCACACCCGCTGCGGCCGCCCCGGCTGCGCCTGCCAAGCCGACCCGCCACGCCCCCACGGCCCCTACTGGCAATGGACCCGCAAAGTCGCCGGCAAAACCATCACCCGCCGCCTCAGCCCAGAACAAGGCGAGCACTACCGCCCCTGGATCGAGAACGACCGCCGCCTCCGCGAACTCGTCACCCGCCTCGAAGCGATCGGCATCACCCAACTCGAGACGACCCAACCCCCCAACGACTAGGCCACGACCCGTGTGGCCAACCGCCACCTAACCCGTGGCCGCACCGCAACAACGCATCAAAACACCCCGCCGTATCAGCCCGAACCGCAAACGTGAACACCTCATTGATGAGGTCTTCACGTTTGGGGGCCTTGGATGTTCACGTTTGGTGTCGGGTGGAGTGGGGGCGAGCGTGGGCGTGTGTTTGGGGTCCGGGGGGTGGGGCCGGGTTGGGTTGTGTGGTGGGGCGCGGCGTGGTTGGTGCGTGGTTGCGGCGCGGGCCGGCGGGGCGGTTGTCGCTGGGGTCGTGGTCGGCTGGTGGGGCGGCTGTGGTCAGGGCGGGCTGTCGGTGGCCGGGGTGGTGAGTTCGTGGAGTGGTTGGCGGCGTCGGCGCCTGCGTTGGTCGGGGCGGCGTGCGTGGTCGGCTTGGCGGGCGGTGTAGGCGTCGTGGGTGCGGAGGTTGCGGGCGATCAGGGCGGTGGCGGTGAAGAGCGCGATCGGCGTGAGGCTGGTGAGGCGGCAGTGGCCGCGGGCGAGGTTGGTGGTGGCGGGGTCTTTGATGCTGGCGTTGGCGCGTTCGGCGGCGGTGCGGCGCTGGTAGCTGTGGCGGTGCGCGGGTGAGGGGTAGTCGTGTTTCTGCGCGGTCTTGGCGTTGACCGAGGGCGGGATCGTGATCGTTTTCTGGGTGCAGCAGACGGGCGGGTGCTCGGGCGGCTGGTGGATGGTGGGCCGGCTGTAGGGCAGGGGGAGCGACGCGGGCTGGAGCGGGCAGCGGATCTTGTTGTGCGCGGCGGGGCAGCCGGCGCGTCGGTAGCCGTCGGGGTCGGCGGCGGTGATCGGGGCGAGCACCAAGACGGGTTCGTGATCCACTCCGACCGCGGCGTTCAATTCACGTC
>DATGHN010000175.1:0-6446 GCA_035308005.1 Solirubrobacteraceae bacterium | reverse complement strand
CGCCGCCGGTGAGCGTCGTCACGACCTTGTTGCGCCGCTCCATCACGGCGCCAAAGTCGACGCTCGGCTCGGCCACGACGATCCCCAGCTCGCCCGCTTCGCGCGTCTCCTGGAGCACGTCGGCGGCGCGGAGCACGGCCTTGGCGGGGATGCAGGCGACGTTCAGGCAACGCCCTCCGACCATCGAGCGCTCGACGACAGCGGTGCTCATTCCCAGCTGCGCGGCACGGATCGCCGCCACATAGCCACCCGGCCCGGCGCCGATCACGACGCAGTCAAAGCTCCGTGCGGCCATCTGCTTGGAGCCTATATGACGGCCCGATCCGGGATCCTTGAGCGATGGCGCCGTCGCTTCGCATCGGCCGGTTCCTCGAGATTCCGCTCGAGGAGATCGAACTGCGCACGAGCCGCTCCTCGGGCCCGGGCGGCCAGCACGCCAACGTCACCGCCTCGCGCGTCGAGGCGGTCTTCGACGTGAACGCCTCCTCGGCCCTCGCCGACGCCCAGCGAGCCCGCCTGCTCGAGCGCCTCGGGCCGCGCGTGACCGCCGTCGCCCAGGACGCGCGCAGCCAGCTCCGCAACCGCGAGCTCGCTCTCGAACGCCTCGCCGCCAAGCTCGAGGACGGGATTCGTGTCAGACCGCCGCGCCGAAAGACGCGGCCGAGCACCGCCGCGCGAGAGGATCGCCTGCGCTCAAAGCGCGCGACCGCGCAGCGCAAGAGCGCCCGCCGGCGCCCTCAGTCAGACGACGGCTGACGCGGCGCCGACATCCGCCCCATCACACGCACGAGCTTCCAGAACAGCCAGCCTCCGAGGCCGATCACTCCCACGCACAGCGCGACCGCTTCGAGGTTCGACGCCTCGACGAGGAACAGGGCGAAGAGGAGCACGGCGATCGCCAGCAGCGCCTCGAACGCCAGCACCGCGAGGTATCGCCGCGCCCACATGCCGCCTCCGAGCCCGGTCGTCACCACGGTGAAGGCGAGCACCGCGCCGAGCGGGCGGTGCCCCTCGATCTTCGCTCCGGCGGCGTAGGCGATCAGGTTGGCGCTGCCGAGCAGCGCGCACGTTGCGACCGCCGCGAGCAGCGGCCGCGGCCGCTCGCCCGGGGCGAGGGGTGTCAGCGCGGCGCGGGCCTCCTCCTCGCGGGCGCGACGCGCCTGCGCGCGCGGCGACGGCGGAGCGTCGGCGGTGGGGCGCGCCTTGCGCCTGCGGGGCGGTGCGAGGGGCTTCTCCATCAAGGCAAGTGTGCCAGCATGGCCGCCATGACCAGCGGGCACGTCGACCAGCTCGCCGACGAGTGGGAGGCCGCGTGGTCCTCGGGGGACGCCCGCTCGTTTCTGGCGCTGTGCGCGCCCGACCTTCACTACGAGGATCCCGTGACGAGCGCGCCGCTGCAGGGCGTGGCGGCGCTGTCGGAGCACGCCGAGCGGCTGTGGCGGGCGTTTCCGGAGCTTCACCTCGAGCGCGCCGGCGAGCGGCTCAGCGACGGCCGCTTCGCGGCGCTCCCGGTGCGAGTCCGCGGGCGCAACACGGGCGACCTCGACGGGCTTCCCGCATCGCATCGCGAGATCTCCGTGCACGCCGTCTTCTGGTGCGAACTCGACCTCGGGCGCACACGAATGTGGCGCGTGCGGACGGTCTTCGACGCCTACGGAGCGGCCGTCTCGCTCGGACTTCTGCCGCGGCCGGGCTCGCTGCGAAACCGAGCGATTTTGGCTCTGCAGGGCTACGGCATTCGCCTCGGCGGCTGATCCATCCGTACAAAGTCCGTAACGCGGACTTTAGGGAATGAGTCGGTTTGCCGATGGCTGCACCATGCCGTTTGCCACCCGCCGCTCCGTCGTTCGCACCAGGCTGTCCGAGGATCGCGGTTTCACGCTCATCGAGCTCCTGGTCGTGATTCTGATCATCGGCATTCTTGCCGCGATCGCCATCCCGTCCTTCATCAATCAGAAGGGCAAGGCTTCGGACGCCGCTGCGAAGGAGCTCGCGCACACCGCGCAGGTGGCGATCGAGACCTGTGGTACCGACAACGCCGGGACCTACAACGTCGTGACCTGCAACTCGCCGACGGCGCTCGTTGCCTATGAGGCCACGATTCAGACGGCTTCCGGCAACGGCAACGCGTATCTGTCGGGTGTGACGACACCGGTCGGCGGTGGTTACACCGTGACGACGACGTCGACGACTGGTGACACCTACACCATCCTGCGCTCGGCGACCGGCGCGATCACCCGCTCCTGCACCGACGCGTCGGGCCAGACAGCCTGTCCCGTCGCGACACACACCTGGTAGCGCTCACGGCACGGCGGGTAAGCTCTCCCGCTCGCCGATGCCCCGTCACTTCCTGAGCGGCCGCGAGCTCGACGGCGCCGAGATCGCCGCGCTGATCGACCGCGCGGTCGAGCTGAAGGCGGCGCCGCGCTCCTCCGCGGCCCTCGCGCAGCGCTTCATCGGGCTGATCTTCGAGAAGCCTTCAACGCGAACGCGGGTCTCCTTCGAGGTCGGCGTCGTCGAGCTCGGGGGCCACCCGCTGATCCTGCGCGGAGACGAGATGCAGATCTCGCGCGGCGAGGCGCTGCGCGACACGGCTCTCGTCGTCTCGCGCCACATCGACGCCGTCGGCGTGCGAACAGGCCCGCACGCGGCCCTTGAGGAGCTCGCAGGCCACAGCTCGATTCCGGTCTTCAACATGCTCACGACCGAACACCATCCCTGTCAGGCGCTCGCCGACCTGCTGACTTTGCGCGAGGCGTTTGGCTCGCTCGAGGGACTCCGTGTGGCCTACGTCGGTGACGGCAACAACGTCGCGCGATCGCTTGCGATCATCGGCTCGGCGGCCGGTGTCGAGGTCGTCGTCGCCTCGCCGGAGGGCTATGAGCTCGAGTCCGGGGTCGGCGCGCAGCTCGTGCGCGATCCCGCCGAGGCGGTCCGCGGCGCGCACGCCGTCTACACCGACGTGTGGGTGTCGATGGGCGATGAGGAGGCGGCCGCTCCAAGGCGCGCCGCGCTCGAGCGCTACCGTGTCGACGATGCCCTGCTCGACCTCGCTCGTCCCGAGGTGATCGCGCTGCACGACCTTCCCGCGCACGCCGGCGAGGAGATAACCGCCGACGTCCTCTACGGCTCGCGCCAGCGAATCTGGGACCAGGCGGAGAACCGCCGCCACGCCCAGAAGGCGCTGCTCGAGTGGCTGCTCCCCTGAGCAGCGCGCAGCGGCCAGCCGTCGGCGACGAGCTGGAGCTGCGGGTCGACTCGCTGGCCTTTGGCGGCGCCGGCGTCGCGCGCACCGACGGTGGCTATGTGGTGTTCGTCGACGGCGCGTTTCCCGGCGACCTCGTGCGCGCGCGCGTCCACGCGCGCAAGCGCTCCTACGCCCAGGCGCGCGCAGTGGCCGTGCTCGAAGGCGGTCCCGATCGCGTTCCGGCCGAGGCGGCGCACCCGGGCGCGCCCTGGCAGGAGCTTCGCTACGAGCGCCAGCTCGAGATCAAGCAGGAGCAGGTCGAGGACGCGCTGCGACGGATCGGCCGCCTCGACGGCTTCGTGCTCGAGCCGATCGTCGCCGCCGTCTCGCCCTGGCGCTACCGCAACAAGCTCGAGTACTCGTTCGGCGCCGACGCCGACGGGACGCTCGTCTGCGGTCTTCACGCGCCGGGATCGTGGGAGCGCGTCGTCGCGCTCGATGACTGCCTGCTCGCCTCCGAGGCGTCCAACGTCGCTCGCGAGGAGGTGCTGCGCTTCTGCCGCGAGCGCGGGCTGACGCCCTTCGACCGCCGCACGCGCGAGGGATTCCTCCGCAACCTCGTCGTTCGCGAGGGCCGGCGCACCGGCCAGTTGCTCGTGCGTCTGGTGACGAGCGAGGGCCAGCTCGACAGCGCCGCACTCGCGGCCGCCGTCGGCTGTCACGGGCTGCTCTGGACGCGGACCGATGCGCGCGCCGAGACGACCGGCGGGCGCACGGCCGTACTCGCCGGCGAGCCGCATCTCTTCGAGCAGATCGGCTCTCTCGAGCTGCGCGTCTCACCCGAGGCGTTCTTTCAGACCAACACCGAGATGGCCGAGCGGCTCTACGGGATCGTCGCCGAGGAGGCCGCGCTCCTCGGCTGGGAGCGCGTCCACGACCTTTACTGCGGAATCGGCTCGATTGGCCTCTCGCTCGCTGGGCGGGCTGGCAGCGTCGCCGGCCTCGAGATCGTCGAGGACGCTGTCCGCGACGCCGAGTGGAACGCTCGCCACAACGAGATCACCAACGCCGTCTTCTACGCCGGCGATGTGCGGCTCGCCGTGGCCGAGCTGGTCGCCGCGACCGGCCGCGCCGACGTCCTCGTCGTCGACCCGCCGCGGGCCGGGCTTTCGGCGAAGATCGTTCGGCGCATCATCGAGGCCGCTCCGCGGCGGATCGTCTACGTCTCCTGCAACCCGACGACGCTCGCGCCGAACGCCGCGCAGCTTGTCGAGGCGGGCTTCTCGCTCGACCGCGTCACCCCGGTAGACATGTTCCCCCAGACGCCGCACATCGAGTGCGTCGCGGTGCTGACGCGATGATTGCAGCGACGATCGCCGACGGCGCTGTCGGGCCGCGGGAGCATCCGGACCCCGTTCCGGGCTCCGGGGAGGTCCTCGTCCGCGTCCGCGCGGCGGGCCTCAATGGCGCCGACATGATGCAGCTCGCCGGCCACTACCCGGCACCGCCGGGCGCGCCGGCCGACATTCCGGGCCTCGAGCTTGCCGGCGAGGTCGCCGCGGTCGGCCCCGGCGCGACGCGCTTCGCGCTGGGCGACCGCGTGATGGGGATCGTCGCCGGCGGCGGCCAGGCGCAACTCGCTGTCGTAAGCGAAAGGGTCCTCATGTCAGTCCCCGAGCGCCTCGACTGGCCGGCGGCGGGAGGGGTCCCCGAGGTCTTCACGACCGCGCACGACGCCCTCTTCAGCCAGTGCGGCCTGTTGGCCGGCGAGCGGCTGCTTGTCCATGGCGGCGCGGGTGGCGTCGGCACCGCGGCGATCGGCCTCGGCGCCGCGGCCGGCGCACAGGTATTCGCGACCGTGCGAAACGAGCAGCTGCGCGACGGCGTGGCAGCGCTTGGCGCGCGAGTCCTCGAGCCCGAAACATTCGCCGATCACGGCCCGTTCGATGTGATCCTCGAGCTCGTCGGCGCGGTCAACCTCGCTGCCAACCTCGGCGCGCTCGCGCCGCTCGGGCGGATCGCGGTGATCGGCATCGGCGCCGGCGCCGTTGGCGAGATCGACCTGCGCATGCTGATGGGCAAGCGCGCGCGGATCCACGGCTCGGTGCTCCGCTCGCGCCCGCCCGAGGACAAGGCGCTGAGCGCGCGGCGTGTGGAGCGAAGCGTCCTCCCCGCGCTGGCCGACGGCACGGTCACGGTGCCGATCGCCGCGACCTTCCCGCTCGAGCGTGTCGCCGACGCCTACGCCGCGTTTGCCGCCGGAGGGAAGCTCGGCAAGATCGTCGTCACGATGAGCTAGGCACCGTCAGCGCAGATTCGTCCATCGCCCGGGTCAGAACGTCGATCCTGATGGTTGAGGCTTCCGGAGCCGCGCCCGACCAGCGACTGACAGGGACTTGGGCCAACTGGTTGCTCGAGAGACCCCTCGGCGCGCGCAGCGGGAACGCGCGTATAGTCGCGTTGGATGCCGCCTTCGGAGCCCCGAGCGCGGTCGCAGCCCTGGTTTGTTCGGCGCCGCTACGGGTTCGGGTACCGGCCGCTCGCTTGGCAGGGCTGGGCGATCGCCGCCGTCATGGTCGGCGCGGCGATCGCGGTCGTGGTGGCGGTGCACGCCTCGGGTGCACGGATAGCGGTCGTGGCGGTGCTGGCCGTCTCCTACACGGCTATCGGCTGGCGCCTGTCCGGCGAGCGACGGGAACTGGCAGGAGAGGTCGAGGAGGAGGAGCCCGCGGTCGCGCCGCGAGAGCCGGCCGCCGAGCTCACGCCGGAGCAGTCGGCCGCGATCCAAGCGCTGCGGGCGGAGGCGTCGACGTCATCGCCCCGCCGCGGACCCGCCGGGGACGAGGCAATCGCCGTCGAGGGGCTGACGAAGCGCTTCGGAGCGCGCACGGCGCTGGCCGACGTTTCGTTCAGCGTCGGGTGGGGAGAGGTTTTCGGCTTCCTCGGGCCCAACGGCGCCGGCAAGACGACCACCGTGCGGACACTCGGCACGCTGATCTCGCCGAGCGACGGTTCGGCCGTTGTGGCTGGTCTCCGGCTGACCCCGGAGAACGCCGTCGCGATCCGCAGCCGCATCGCGATCATGCCCGAGGCTCCGGGCCTGTACCCGCGCCTGACGGTCGCCGAGAACCTCGAGTTCTTCGCCGGCCTCTACGGCCTCGCGAACGTCCGCCCGCGGATCGAGCAGGCTCTGGCCACCGTCAACCTCGTCGAACGCGCGGGCGACCTCTGCGCCAGCCTTTCGAAGGGCCTCAAGCAG
>DATGHN010000174.1:0-6000 GCA_035308005.1 Solirubrobacteraceae bacterium | reverse complement strand
AGCGCTTCGGTGTAGGCCTCAAGGGCGGCCCGACCGCCGTGCGTCAGCGCGACCGAGGTCTTCGATGCCGGCCCGTTTCCGATCTTCTCGCTCGTGACGTAGGCGGCGTCCTCGAGCTTGCGCAGATGCGTGATCAGGTTTCCGGGCGTCAGCCCGATCATCTCCTGCAGGCGGGTGAAGGAAAGGGCGTCACCGTCGGGTAATGCGGCCAGCGTGGCGACGATCTGAAGTCGTGCGGGGACGTGAATCAGCGGGTCTAGCGCGTCAACCGTCATGCGTCTGTTCTCGACGCGACGCGCAGCCGAGCCTGGACGGCCGTTAACCCAAGCAGCACGACGCAAACACCCACGCCATTGCCGAGCCAGACACCGCTCGGTCCGGCGAACGCGCTGCCAGCGGCGACGAGCATGATCGCAAGCGACACGCCGAGTCCCATCCGGTCCTCACGCACCGCCGAGTGGGCTGCCCCGAAGGTGCCGAGGACGATCATCGTCGCAGTGACGACGTAGACCCCGTAGACGATCCCGTCACTCGCCCCGTAGTGGGCAAGCGCACCCATGACCACGTACACGCATATCAAGGCCACCGCCAAGGCGGCTCCTTCCGCGCGGTGGCGGCTCACGGAGCGCCCGCTGACGCCGACCGTGGCACGGCGGTGCCGGTAAAGCACCGAGCCGATCCGGATCGCGACGAGCGCGTACAGGACCACAAGCGCCCCGGCGTTCGGCCCTTTGTACGGGTGCTGGCCGCGAACCGAGAGCCAGACGGCTCCGAAGGCTATCAACGCGACCGCCGCCGCGAGCAGCGTCAGCCAAGGGGAGGTGAAGTCCAGCTCGCGCTGCGCCCGCTGTTGGGTCTGCGTCAGCAGCGCCGCGGCCCCGCGGAGATCCAGCTCGCCCTCGTCCTCGGTGGTGGCGTCTGTGTCGTGCGTCCCGTCCATCTCCCGCTCCTTTGTTGCCTTTGCGACGCAAACTATACTAAGCTTCGCGGCGCAAAGTTAGGCCGAGGTTGCGCGGCTGGAGATCGAGGGCTTGACTTTGTGGGGCAAAGTACTGTAGGTTTGCACCACAAAGCTAACGACGGCCCTTCCGAAGGAGGCACCATGAACGGCTACCAAGCAATCAAGCGCGTATTCCAGCTCGGCTCCCACTACCCCCGGCAGGTCGCCGCAGTTCGCATAGCTGTTGGCATCTGGCTGCTGACTCTGACGGTCATCCTGTACAGCTCAGGGCACGGCGGCGACTGGGGATGGCTTCTCGTCCCGGCGGCGGCGCTGCACTTCGCTCTCGCCTACCGCCTGTTTCGGATCGCAAGGAAGAACTCCGCCCCGCGCATCAGCTTCCAGTAGCGCTTGCGCCGCTTGCCGCTGATCAATTGACGGTGGTGCCCTCACGCGGGGCACCACCGTCGAAGCGGCGCCTGAGGGCGGGCGGCGAATGGGGCCGCGCGCGACGCGCAGCACTGGACCTGGGTGCTTGCGCGTCTGTGACGTTCGTTAGCGTTGCGGCGGTCCTGGGTGAACTGCCCGCCGACACAGTGACGCAGTCGACGACCACGAGCCGAGCGGTTAGCGACGCGCGGGAGCGGTTGCGCAGCGCCGCTGCTTGGGCCGCGCTCGGCGCGATCGTCGCGCTGAGCGCGCTACTCGAGCTGGTCAAGCTAGGCCAGAACGGCTACGCCAACACGTTCTATGCCGCGGCCGTCAAGTCGATGGTGCGCTCGTGGCACAACTTCTTCTTCGTGGCCGCCGACCCGAACGGCTTCATCACGGTCGACAAGCCGCCGCTCGCGCTCTGGGTGCAGGCGTTGAGCGCCAGGGTGTTCAGCTTCTCGCCACTCAGCCTGCTCGTGCCGGAGGCGATCTGCGCCGTGTTGGCGGTGGCGCTGATGTACTGGATCGTGGCGCCGCGCTTCGGCCGTATCGCCGCGCTCGCTTCGGCGCTCGCACTCGCGGTATTCCCATCGTTCGTTGCGGTCTCGCGCGACAACGGCGTAGACCCCCTGCTGATCCTCCTGATGCTCGCCGCGTCGGCCGCTGCGATCAGCGCCATCGAGTCCGGCCGCTTGCGCTGGCTGTTGGCGAGCGCGGTGCTCGTCGGGCTGGCGTTCAACACGAAGTCGCTGGCTGGGCTGCTGTGCGTGCCGGGGATCGCCCTCGGCTACCTCGTCTGTGCGCCCGGCACAGCGAAGCGGCGGATTGCGCAGCTGGCCGTCGCCGGCGTCGTCCTGGTCGCGGTCGCGATCTCATGGTCGCTTGCGGTCGAGCTCACGCCCGCCGCCCAGCGCCCATACGTTGGTGGCAGCGTCGACAACTCCGAGTTCCAGCTGGAGTTCGGCTACAACGGATTCGGCCGCGTCGGCGGCCAGCAGGGCGGGCCCGGAAACATCGATGTCAAGCTCAGCCGCGCTCAGCTCGTGCCGCTGATGCGCCCCGGCGCCGCCGGGAACCTGCCGCCGACCGCCGCCGAGCGCCGGCATATCGAAGCTCTCGCCCACCATCCGGCGCCACCGCCGACCAAGCCCGCGAAAACGAACCCGCCGCCAGCTCGAGCCGCTCCGAGCGGGCGCGTACGCGGCCCGGTGATCCCCTTCGGCGGGACGCGCAGCCCGTTTCGGATCTTTGCCAGCGGGCTCGGCGACCAGGCGGGCTGGCTCGTCCCGCTGGCGCTGATCGGAATGATCGCGATCGCGCTGGTGGTGCGTGGCCGCCGCGACCGGCGCATGGCGGTGCTGTTCGTGCTCGGCGGCTGGTTCATCGTCGAGCTCGCGACGCTCGACTTCTCCGCCGGCATCGTCCATCCCTACTACGCCTCCGCGCTCGGCCCCGGGCTCGCCGCGATGGTCGGCGCCGGCGCGGTGGCGATCGCCGCGCTGCTGCGCGGCCGCGACGCTCGGCGGGTGCCGCTTGTCTACGCGCTGACCGTCATCGCCGTGGCGAGCACGGTTGCGGTCCAGCTCGTGCTGATGAACCGCGAGGGGTATCCGCTGTGGTGGCGCATTCCGCTCGTCGCGCTCTGCGTCGTCGCGCTCGTTGCGATGCCGCTGCTGCGGGCGCGCGCGGCGTGGGGGCTCGGCCTCGCGGTCTCCGTGCTGATCGTCGCACCGGCCGTCTACTGCTTCAGCGTCTGGCTTGCTCCGGTTGAGGGAACGTTCCCGACGGCGGGGCCTTACGACGCCGCCGGCTGGGGCGGCATCGGCCTCTCGGGCTACGACCTCGTGCCGTTCCGCGGCCTGCGCTCCTACCTGCTTGCGAACGGACCGACGCGCCCATACACCGTTCTCACGCAGTCCGCCGGGCAAGCGGCACCGCTCGTCATGCTCGGCGTCGACGCGTCCGCCGAGGGCGGCTACGGCGCCCGCGACCCGGCGCTCAGCAATACGCGCCTCGCCGACCTCGTCGCTTCCGGCAAGGCGCGCTACCTGCTGATCAGCGGCTCCTATGCCGTGCGCGGCGGCAATAGCGGCGAGACGGCCGCGCGGCTGGTCTGCGACGAGGTTCCCGAGAGCCTGTGGGCGCCGCCGGGCTCCTCGACCCTCGACAAATCGTTCCTGGTCGACTGCCGTGGGCGCGCCGACGCGCTGCGACATCCCTACCGCACGGCACGCGCGTTCCTGCGGGCGCACCCCCACTACCACTACAAGCTCTAGCGTCCGCGCGGCCTTACGCTTAAGCGCATGAACGACGGCGCACTAGCCGGCTACGAGTCGCTCGGCCGGCTACGGCACAGGCACGGCTCGCGTGTGCATTCGCACCCCCATCGCGGACCGCACACGCATCCTCGGCGCGCCGCGGCGGAGCGCGAGCATCACGACGAACACGAGCACGCGCACGCTCACTCGCACGGACTGGTCTCAGACGACATCAAGCGATCGCGACAAGGCCTGCGCGCCGTCAGCATGTCACTCGCGGTTCTGGGAGCCGCAGCGATCGCGCAGACACTCGTGTTCATGGTGTCGGGCAGCGTCGCGCTGCTTGCCGACCTGATTCACAACTACGGCGACGCGCTCACCGCGGTCCCGCTCGGGATCGCGTTCATCCTGCGCTCACGCAGCGGCGAGCGACTCGCGGGGCTCGCGGTGGTCGCGGCGATCTTGATCAGTGCCTGTGTTGCCGCCGCCGAGGCGGTTGACCGTCTCATCAGCCCGAGTCCGCCGACGCACCTCGCCGTTCTCGCGGCCGCGGGGGTCATCGGATTCGCCGGAAACTGGGTCGCCGCACGGATTCGAAGCGCCGCCGGCAAGCGGCTCGACAGCCCGGCGCTGATCGCCGACGGCGCGCACGCCAGCGCCGACGCCTACGTGTCGCTTGCGGTCATCGCGAGCGCGGTAGCGGTCGCCGCCGGCGCACCGGTCGCCGACCCGCTGATTGGCCTTGGCGTAACGGCGGTGATACTGCGGATCACCTGGCAGTCATGGCGTACGGTGCGCGGCGCCGGGGCGCACTGAGCGGCGCAGGCGAAGCATCAGGTGCGGATTCCCGACCCGTCAGCTGTGTGTTCGCACGACGATCGTGTGCTAGAAGTCGCCTCCGGCTGCCATGGCTAACTCCGAGCGCATCCTGACCACCCATGTCGGCAGCCTCCCGCGGCCGCAGCGGCTGATCGAGCTCGCCGCCAGACGCGACACCGACGAGGCTGCCGATCAGGCGACCTACGAGCGCGAGCTCGGGGCGGCCGTCGCCGATGCGGTTCGAACTCAGCGCTCCGTCGGGATCGATCTGATCGGAGATGGCGAGTTCGGCCATCCGATGGGTGAGGATTACGACTACGGGCCGTGGCTGCGCTACGTATTCGAGCGCCTCGGCGGCGTTGAGATCACGAGCAAGGCAGCCACTCCGCCTCAGCGCGCGAGCGATGAGATCGCGCTCGGGCCGATGTCGGAACGCCGCGACTGGATGCTGTTCAACGAGGCCTACGGCGATCCCCAGTCGGGAGCTGCCCTGCCGGCTTGGAACCCGGACGACCCCTGGCCCGTCGTTCGCGGACCGATCACCTACGCAGGACAGGCCGCGCTGACCCGCGACATCGCCAACTTCAAGGCGGCGCTCGCGGCGAACGGCCTCGAGGACGGCTTCCTCAACGCCGTCGGACCTGCCAGCTGCGCGCGGCTCGCGAACGAGCACTACGCGACCGACGAGGAGCTTCTCTACGCCTGCGCGGAGGCGATGCGCGAGGAATACACGGCGATCATCGGCGCCGGACTGATGCTCCAGATCGATGACCCCGTCATCGCTGACAACTGGGACCAGATCAACCCCGCTCCCTCACTCGACGCCTACCGGCGCTTCACGAAGGTGCGCATCGAGGCCCTCAATCACGCGATCCGCGATCTCCCCAGGGAGCGCATCCGCTTCCACCTCTGCTGGGGAAGCTGGCACGGGCCGCACGTCACCGACATCCCGCTCGCCGACATCATCGACCTCATGCTCGCCGTCAATGCCGGCGCCTATTCGTTTGAGGCGGCCAATGTCCGCCACGAGCACGAGTGGCGCGTCTGGCAGGGGTTGACGCTGCCCGAGGGAACGACCCTGCTGCCGGGCGTGGTCAGCCATGCGACGAACGTCGTCGAGCATCCAGAGCTCGTCGCCGATCGCATTTGCCGCTACGCAGAGATCGTCGGTCGCGACAACGTCATCGCCTCCACCGATTGCGGCCTCGGCGGCCGCGTTCATCCTCAGATCGCATGGGCCAAGCTCGATTCGCTCGCCCGCGGCGCGGCGATCGCGAGTGAGCGCCTCTGGAGGGGCTGAGCGCACCCGCACGTCTGAGAACGGCCACAGCGGGCGAGAGCATCGAGAACCCCGTCACTCTCCGTCACAGTCCGGGCCACCCGAGCCTATCCGGCTAGGAGCGCTCGGGCACCGGCGGTTGACCGGCCTGCGCTCGGGTATACCTTTGAGGATGAGGCGCATTGCGGTCTTGCTGGTGGCGGGTGTCGCAGGCGTAGGCGCCGCGAGCGCCGGCGCCGTCGCGCCCTGGAGCGGTCTCGGCGCGAAGCTCG
>DATGHN010000173.1:0-3097 GCA_035308005.1 Solirubrobacteraceae bacterium | reverse complement strand
CTCGCCTGTCGCGACGGTCATCGAGAGGTCGCGCACGACGGGGACGTTGTCGTAGCCGGCGCTCAGCTCGGAGATCTCGAGCATCGGCGTCGCCGTCGTCTGCGCCTCGGCGGCGGGCTGCTGCGCTTGGGGGGGAGTCTCGCTCATCCGATTGCGCCCTCCGGTTCGAGACCACCGACGGTCGGATCGCGCACCCCGAGCTCGACCTCGGCGCCACCGAGGTATGCGGCGATCACGCGCGGGTCGCGCTGGACCACCTCGGGCGCGCCCTCAGCGATCAGCTCGCCGAACTCGAGTACGAGGACACGGTCGCAGATACTCAGCACGAGGCCCATGTCGTGGTCGATCAGGAGCGTCGATTGGCCCGCGTCGGCAACTGCGCGCAGGCGCGCTCCGAGAATCTCGCTCTCGTGGGAGTCGAGGCCCGCCGCCGGCTCGTCGAGCATCAGCAGCCGCGGCCTGGCTGCCAGCGCCCGCGCGACGCCGACCAGCTTGCGATAGCCCTGTGAGAGATCGGCCGGGTTCGCCTTCGCGGCCCAGCCGAGCTCGAAGAGTGCGAGCGTCTCGTCGATCGCCTGCTGATCGGCACGGCCGCGGAACGCGATCTTCCAGGACGCGGAGCGGTCCTGGGCGACCATCAGGTTCTCCTCGACGAGCAGGTCGTCGAAGAGCTCGCCGCTCTGCCACGTGCGCGCGAGTCCGAGCCGCGCGCGCTGGTGCGCGGCGAGAGACGAGATGTCGGTGCCGTCGAGCAGGATCCCGCCGCGGCAGCGCACGAAGCCGGTGACCGCGTCGACGAAGGTCGTCTTGCCGGCGCCGTTGGGGCCGATCAGGCCGACCAGCTCTCCCTCGCCGACCTCGAAGCTCACGTTGCGAAGTGCGTGGACGCCGCCGAAGTCGACCGAGAGGCCCGAGGTAGCGAGTACCGGCTGGCTGACCGCGCGCGCCGGACGAGGCTGGCGGGCGGTACGCGGTGCGGGCGGCGCGGCTGCCTCCTTGGGCGGCACGATCGGTGGCTTCTTGTGCGTGCGCTTGTAAAGCGTGCCCATCACGCCCTCGGGGTTCTGCAGCAGCGTGAGGATCAGGACCACGCCGCCGAACAGCAGGGCGTAGTTGCCGTTCACGCCAAACCACTTCTCGAGCGCGTAGGGCAGCAGCGCCTGCGCCGAGATCAGGCCGGCGAACACGGCGCCCGAGATCATCGCGATGCCGCCGGCGTAGGCGAACGCGATCAGGCTGAGCGACGTCACGGCATCGAAGCTTGCGGGGCTCACGGACCCGGCGCTGTAGGCGTAGAGAGCGCCGGCGATGCCGGCGACGAAGGAGCTGATGCCGAACGCGATCAGCTTCACGTTGCGCGGGCTCACGGCGGCGGCGGCGGAGGCGCGCTCGTTGGAGCGCACGGCCAGCATGCGCAGCCCGATCCCGCCGCGGCGCACGTAGCCGACCATCAGGCACATGAGCAGTGCGGCGCCGAGCGCCACCCAGCCGAAGACGGGGCTTGGGATGTTCCCGTCCAGACCGCGGAATGACGAGTTCGGGCTCAGGTTGAGCCCGAGAAACTCCAGATTTGGCACGGGCGAGCCGCTCGAGCCGGCCCCGATCGCGGTGTTGTTGAAAAAGAAGTTGGAGATCGCGACCGCGCCGGCAAGCGTCACGATGACGAGGCTGACGCCGCGCACGCGCAGCGCCGAGACGGCCGTCACGAGTCCGACCATGACCGCGGCGAGGATCCCGATCATCGGGGCCCATGGGAACGGCACGCCGTGATCGATCGCCAGGCGCGACATCACGAGACCGGTGACGCCCGCGAGGCTCAGCTGAACGACCGAGATCTGGCCGACGAAGCCCGTGATCACGACGAGCGAGAGCGCCATAACGGCGCCGATCTCGCTGTTGACGAGCGCCTGGCGGAAGTCGAACGGCAGCACGATCAGCGCGACCGCGCACGCCAGCGCAAGCGGGAGGGCGATGCTCGCGAGCCGCTTGGGTCTCGGTACCTCGGGCAGGCCGCGTTCGACGAGCTGGCCACGACCCGGGAGCCGCGCGCCGCGCAGGTACATCGCGGCGATGATGATCAGCAGGGTTAGAAGATCAGGAACGCCGGGGATCGGGGCGCCGGCCGTCGTCGGAAACCACGACATCGAGGACATCCACGTGATCAGCGAGAAGAGAACGCCGATACCGAATCCCGCGGCGCAGGCGATCGTGATCGAGCTGAGCCCCGCCAGCAGCGCGGCGGCCAGCGCCGGCACGATCTGCAGCGGCAGGGTGTTCGTGTCGAGCTCGGTGATCGCTGCGGCGATGATCCCGACGATCCCAGCGATCAGGGCCGCGATCAGTGAGTTGGTCAGCGCCAGCTTCGTGGGCGAGAGCCCGCGCAGCATGCCCGCGATCTCGTTCTCCGAGGTGGCACGCGTGGCAACACCGAAGCGCGACCATTTGTAGGCCGCGGCGATCACGGCAGCCGCGACGATCACGATGCCGGTGACGATGAAGCGGTCGATCGGCACGGCACCGCTGAAAATCTGGACAGTCGATTGCGGCAGAAGCTGCGGCTCGAGGTGCGGCAGCGTGGTGAACGCGATCAACATCGACGCCTGCAGCGTCAGCAGCACGCCCAGCGACGCGACCATCTTGCCTAACGGCGCGCTGTTTCGCAGCGGCCTGAACAACCCGAGCTCGATGACGACCACGACCAGTTCGAGGAACACCAGCGCAGCGATCAGCGCCGGCACCTTGGAAAGAGTGAATCCGAGCTGGTCGGTGTTGAACGCCCAGAACGCGTAGCCCGCGAGCATCGCGTAGCCGCCGAGCGCGAGGTTGATGATCCCGGACCCGCGGTAGGTCACGACGACGCCCACCGCGATGCCCGCGATCAGCGCGCCGGAGCCGAGCCCCAGCAGTACGAGAAGGATTACCTCATCCACCGTCGAGCCTCGTGGGTCAGCTCGCGGTGAACCGGCCGAGCCGGAGACCGCCGAGGCGGCCTCCGGCCCTGCGGGCCCAGCTCAGAACGCTCAACGAACTCCTGTCCGGCGGCCTCTGGTGGCGCCGCTCACTTCGGACCCTCCGTCCAGCCCGCTGACTTGACGAA
>DATGHN010000172.1:0-4289 GCA_035308005.1 Solirubrobacteraceae bacterium | reverse complement strand
TGAACATGACGACCGTCACCCCCGAACAGGCGGCAACGGAGCTTCGCGCGGCGTGAAGGCGGTTGTGCAGCGGGTCTCGCGCGCGGCGGTCCGCGCGGGCGGCGAGGAGGTCTCGGCGATCGGGGCCGGACTGCTCGTCCTGCTCGGCGTCGGCCGCGACGACACACCGGAGATCGCCGACCGCCTCGCCGCCAAGCTGCTCGCGCTGCGAGTCTTTCCCGACTGCGCCGGTCGCATGAACGAGCCGCTGGGCGAGCGCCAGGTGCTCTGCGTCAGCCAGTTCACCCTCTACGGCGATGCGCGGCGCGGCAACCGGCCGAGCTTCGTCGAGGCAGCGCAACCAGAGCTGGCCGTGCCCCTCTATGAGCGCGTCTGCGACGCGCTCGGTGCGGAGCGCGGGCGGTTTGGTGAGCACATGGAGGTCGAGCTCGTCGGAGACGGGCCCGTCACGATCGTCCTGGAAGTAAGGTGAAGTCCATGTCCGACGTGGCCGCGGTTGGCGGTATAGACCTGGGCGGGACCAAGATCGAGGCGATCGTGGCCGACCCCGCCGCCGCCTACAAGGTGCTCGGCTCGGCCCGCCACCCGACGCCGACGAGCGGCGGTCCGGCGGATGTCGCGACGGCGATGGCCACAGCCTTGACCGAGGCGGCCAAGGAGGCCGACCTCGAGCCGGCGCAGCTGCGCGGAATCGGCGTCGGCTCGCCCGGCACCGTCGACTCCGAGGCAGGAACCGTCGCGCGGGCCGACAACCTCCCCGGCTGGTCGGCGCGCTTCCCGCTCGGCTCGGCGCTGCATTCCGCGCTCGGCGCGCCGATCGCGCTGGGCAACGACGTCGCCGTCGCCACCGACGCGGAGTACATCCTCGGAGCGGGCCGCCCCTACCACTCCCTGCTGGGCGTCTTCTGGGGCACCGGCATCGGCGGCGGTCTGATCCTCGACGACAAGCCCTGGCACGGCCGCGGCGCGGCTGGCGAGATCGGCCACACCGTGATCGTCCAGGGCGGTCGCCGCTGTCCCTGCGGGCGGCGCGGCTGCCTCGAGGCCTACGCGGGCCGCGCGGCGATGGAGCGCCGCGCGCGAAAGCTCAACGACAAGGGCCAGAAGACGGATCTCTTCAAGCTCGCCGCAAAGCATCAGCACGACCGCCTGACGAGCGGCATCTGGGAGCGCGCGCTCGACCACGGCGACAAGCTCGCCATCAAGCTCATCGACCGCGCAGTGCTGGCGCTCGGCGCCGGGATCGCCTCGGCCGTCAACCTGCTCGACGTCGAAGCGGTGATCATCGGCGGCGGCCTCGGGGTGCGCTTCGGCGAGCCCTACCGCGTGCGGATCGCCGCCGCGATGAAACCGCACCTGTTCAACGACGCCCGACCGCCCGCCGTCCACCTCGCCGGGCTCGGCGACCTCGGCGGAGCGCTCGGCGCGGCGCTGCTCGTGAAGCTCTGATGGCCGAATCTTCGTCACCGCCCGAGCCGCGCGTCATCGAGACCTCGGCCGACCACGTCCACAAGCGCAAGTCGCACTCGCCGATGCCACGCGACAAGCGCGGCTGGCAGGTCGCGCCGGCTCCGGACGGTCGCGGCACCCCGCCCAGCACGCAACCGCCGGCCCACCGCACGCGCGGCTTCATCTGGTTCGTGGTCGCGCTGCTGGCGGTCAACTGGCTGTTCGTCCTGCTCGCCCAGCCCTCGGGCCAGCCCCGCGTGACCGTCCCCTTCAGCCCCTATTTCGTCAAGGCCGTCGAGAACGACAAGGTCGCCTCGATCACGACCAAGGGCGACGCCGTTCAGGGGAGCTTCAAGGCGAAGGTCATCTACCCCGCAAACTCGAAGACGGCGACGCCGACAACCCTCTTCGCCACCCAGGTCCCGGCGTTCTGGAACGGCAGCCAGCTCGAGACGCTGCTCGAATCCCACGGCGTCCAGATCAACGCGAAATCCCCGACGACATCGACCTCTGCGCTCGCGGAGATTCTGCTCGGCTTCGGACCGACGATCCTGCTCGTCCTGCTCTTCGTCTTCATCGCCCGCCGCGCGGCGTCGGGCGGGGGGATGGGAGCGCTCGGGCAGTTTGGCCGGTCGCGCGCCAGGCGCGTGGACCCGCAGAGCATCCGCGTCACCTTCGCCGACGTGGCCGGGATCGACGAGGCAAAACTCGAGCTGTCGGAGATCGTCGACTTTCTCCGACACCCGGAACGCTATGGGCGCCTCGGCGGCCGCATGCCGCACGGCGTGCTCCTGTCCGGCGCGCCCGGAACGGGCAAGACGCTGCTCGCGCGCGCCGTCGCCGGTGAGGCTCACGCGGCCTTCTTCTCGATCTCGGCGTCGGAGTTCATCGAGGCGATCGTCGGCGTCGGCGCCTCTCGCGTGCGCGATCTCTTCACGCAGGCGCGCGCCGCCGCACCCTCGATCATCTTCATCGACGAGCTCGATGCGATCGGCCGCTCGCGCCAGGGCTCGGCCGCGGTGACAGGCGCAAATGACGAGCGCGAGCAGACGCTCGACCAGATCCTCACCGAGATGGACGGCTTCGAGCCAACCGAGGCGACCGTCGTGCTCGCCGCGACCAATCGTCTCGACGTCCTCGATTCGGCGCTGCTGCGTCCCGGCCGCTTCGATCGCCGCGTCGTCGTGCAGGCTCCGGACCGCGATGGCCGCACGGCGATCCTGCGCGTCCACACGCAGGGGATTCCGCTGGGCCCCGACGTCGACCTCGACGCGCTCGCCTCCACCACGCCGGGCATGGTCGGCGCCGACCTCGCCAATCTCGCCAACGAGGCGGCCCTGCTGGCCGCGCGCCGCGGCCACGACGCCGTCGGGATGGCCGACTTCACTGACTCGCTCGAGAAGATCATCCTCGGCGCGCCGCGCGGCATCGTGCTCCCCCCGGCCGACCGCGAGCGGACCGCCTACCACGAGTCCGGCCACGCGCTCATCGGCATGCTCACGCCCGGCGCCGACCCCGTCCGCAAGGTCTCGATCATCCCGCGCGGCATGGCGCTCGGGGTGACGCTCTCGACGCCCGACGCGGACCGCGTGTCCTACTCGCGCGAGGAGCTGCAGGCGAAGATCCTCGTCGCGCTGGGCGGCCGCGTCGCAGAGGAGGTCATCTACGACGAGCTGTCGACCGGTGCCGAATCAGACATCCAGCAGCTGACGCTGATCGCGCGCCAGATGGTTGGCCGCTGGGGCATGAGCGAGGCGATCGGGCCGGTCGCCGTGCTGCCGACGGAGGGGATGAACGTCCTTCTTCCGGGCGTCAGCGAAACCTCTCCCGCAACGCAGCAGCTGGTCGATGAGGAGGTGCGGCGGATCGTCGACGACGCGCACCGCCAGGCTACCGAGCTGCTGACGACGCATCGCGACCAGCTCGAATCGCTGACGCGCGCGCTGCTTGCCGCCGAGACGCTCGACGCCCCCGACGCCTACGCGGCGGCGGCGATCCCGGCTCACGTCACCGCGACCGCGTAGGCTCCGCAAGCGGTTCTCGGCGGTCCACTAGCTATCCTCGCACCGCGCCATGCCGCCCACCGACAATCAGATCCCGTCAAACGTCGCCGAGCCCCCGCAGGAGGGCGTGCCTGACGGGCGCTGGGCTGACCGTCTGCGCGCCGAGTTCCTCGCCGCCGCTCGGGATCTCGAGGACGTCGGCGAGCCTGGCGAGCTGGCGTTCTTCCCCGACCGCACGTGGCACGGCTACACCTACATCCCGGTCGCCGGCATGACCTCGACGAGCATGCAGCTCTACGGCTACGTCCGTTTCGTGGCGGCGACCGACGGGCGCGACCAGGGCGACTTCACCGCCTACGCCGACTTCACCGACGAGACCGCCGAGCGAAACCCGGACTGGAAGCTCGACCTCTGCGACGAGGTCGTCGGGAGCTGGCGCGGCAGCGACGGCGCGGTCGCCTCGATGACGCTCGTCTGGGGCCAGTCGCAGGTCAGCGGCGGCGCGACGGCGACCGCCGAGCTCGGCGAGCAAACGGTCGATCAGTGCACGCTCGTCAGCGATCGGTTCACACTTCTGGCGCCCGACGACTTCGCCGGTGCGCTGCTCGAGGTGCGGCTCTACTCGCAGGCCGGCGAGGAGCTCGCGCGCGAGTCGCTGTACGACGACGACGAGTGACTACGCCCTCGTAGTCCAATGGATAAGACGGCCGCCTCCTAAGCGGCAGATCCAGGTTCGATTCCTGGCGGGGGCATCGGCGCCGCCGCCTCGGCGCGCCGGTCAGGCGCGCGGGCGCTCCGGGTAGATGTCGTCGATCGTGCTCAGCGCGACGTAGGGCG
>DATGHN010000171.1:0-5536 GCA_035308005.1 Solirubrobacteraceae bacterium | reverse complement strand
GGGCAGCCGTTCGTCAACGACACGTTCGCGCTCGAGCACGATCTGATCATCAACGCGCTCTCGACCGAGATCTCGAGCGTTGGCGCGGGGGGCGGAAGTATCGTCTCGATCTCTGCCACGGGAGACGTGCTCGTCGGGCCGCAGAGCGCGGGCGCGGACCCCGGCCCGGCCTGCTACGGACGCGGCGGCAGCGCGCCGACGATCACCGACGCGTGCCTGTTGATGGGGATCATCGATCCCGACGGCTTCGCGGACGGAGAGATTCGTCTCGACTCAGCCCTTTCGCTCGCGGCCTTCGAGGCGCTGGAGTCGCGCCTGGACGCCCACGAGCGGATCGCCTACGCCTACCGGATCGCCGTCCACAACATCGCCGAGGAGGTAACCAACGTGGCCGTCCGCCACGGTGTCGACCTGCGCGACTTCACGCTGCTGGCCTACGGCGCGGCCGGGCCGATGCTGTTGCCGGCGGCGCTCGAACAGCTGCAGGTCAAGTCGGTCGTCGTGCCGCCGCACCCCGGTCTGTTCTCAGCGCTCGGACTGCTGTCGACGGACCTCGTCTACTACGACAGCCAGAGCGCCTACATGCTCCTCACGCCCGACGCGGCGCCGCGGATCGCCCAGATGTTCGAGGAGATGGAGTCGCGGCTTCGCTCGCGGGTCGCCGCCGGCGCCGAGGGGCTGGTGGTGCGGCGAAGCTTCGACGGCCGCCTCTTCGGCCAGAGTTGGGAGACGCCGCTGGTGGAGGTTTCCGAAGGTGCGATCACCGCGGAGACGGTGGCCGCGATGATCGCCTCCTTCCACGAGGAGTACGAGCGTCGCCACGGCAACCGCTTCGAGGCCGTGCCGGTCCAGGGCGTCACCTACCGCGTGCAGCTGATCGTGCCGGTGGAGAAGGTCGATTTCGCCTCGATCGCCGAGGACGGCGGGAGCGGTGACCCGCAGCCGACGCGGACACGCACGATCAGCTACTTCGACGCCGAGCCGTTCGAGGCGCCCGAGTACGAGCGCGCGCGGCTCGCGGCGGGCGCGCGGATCGAGGGGCCGGCGATCGTCAGCGAGGGCCTCTCGACGACCTTCGTGTGTCCCGGGCAGAACGCCACGGTCGGGCGCTTCGGCGAGATCGCGATCACGCTGGAGAAGCGGACTTGACGCTGATCCGCGATCTCGACGGTGAGGCCTTCGCCGCGCGTTACGGCGGCGACCGCTTCACGGCGACGGTGCTCGCGAATCGCTATCGCTACATCGTCGAGCACGTCTGCGGCCAGCTGCTGACCGCCGCGTTCTCGCCGATTCTGCGCGACTTCTACGACTTTGCGGCGACGCTGACCGGCCCACCAGAGCTCGCCTACGCGACGGCGGCGATGAACAACAGCATCCTTCTCTTCACGGGCACGATGACCGACTCGGTGCGCAACACGATCGATGAGTACGGGGTCGAGCGCCTCGAGCCGGGCGACGTGATCGTCGGCAACGACCCCTACCGCACCGGTACCCACGTCAACGACCTCCTCTTCTGCCGGCCCGTCTTCGAGGACGGGCGGCTGGCTGCCTTCATCAACCTCAAAGCCCACCAGCTGGACATGGGCGGCATCGTTCCGGGCGGCTTCAGCCTGACGAAGCGAAACGTCTACGAGACCGGGCTCGTGCTGTCCCCGCGCGCGCTCTACAAGGCCGGCGAGCCGGTCCGCGAGACGTGGAGCCTGATCTTCGACAACGTGCGCTTCGGGGAGATCCTCTTTCCCGACATGCAGACCGTCGTCGCCGGCCTCGGTCTCGGCGCGCGGTTGTTGAGCGAGACGATCGAGCGCTACGGCCTCGAGGCCGTCCACGGCGCGATGAGCTACGTATGCGACGCGTCGGCGGAGCGCATGTCGCTCGCCCTCGCGGCGATCCCCGACGGGGAGTGGGAGGGCGAGGATGCAGCCGACTGCGACGGCGTGGACGACACCGAGGAGTACCGCGTCCATGTGCGCGTCGTCAAGCGCGGCGGCCGCGCGGAGGTCGACTTCAGCGGAACCTCGCGGCAGGCGCGAAGCGCCATCAACGCGACCGCGCTGGACGCCAAGTCAACCGTCGGCGCGGCGTTCAAATACCTCTTTGACCCACGCAGCCCCTTCACCTCCGGCACCTGGCGCGACATCGACATCCTGCTGCCGGAGGGCACGGTCGTCAGCGCCCTGCCGCCCGACGGGCCGGTCTTCCTCTATTACGAGCAGAGCCAGGTGATGCTCGGAGCGATGTTGCGAGCGCTCTCGCAGGCCGTCGGGGAGGCGGCGATCGGCGGCGATCGTGGCACGACCGACATCCACAACGCCAGCGGCGTGCACCCGGACGGCCGGCCGTGGGTGAGCGCCGCGCAGATGGGCGGCGAGCCGGGGCCGTTCGGAGCGACCTCCCACGGCGACGCCGACACTTGGATGCTCTCCTACCAGGCCAACGGGATTGCCGGCGCCGTCGAGGCAATCGAGTCAGACGTGCCTGCCGTGGTGCTGCGTGAGGAGCCCGTCCCGGACACCGGCGGGCCGGGGTACAACCGCGGCGGTTGTGCCGTGATGCGCGATTCGCTGTGGTTGCAACCGACGACCCACAACCTGATGTCCCTTCATTACAAGCGGCCGTCGGGATTCGGCGTCAACGGCGGCGGAGACGGGCGCAACGGCGGCGTCTGGCTCTGGGAACCCGAGGGCGACGCCGCGCAGCGGCCCTCGGCCGCCGTCGACTCCTATCGCGCCGCGCGACCGCTGGCGGGCGTGCTCAATCCCCAGTCCAACGCCCCCGATCCGGAAGGCGTCTTTCACTATCCCTACCGGCAATCGAGCTGGCACACCGATCCGCTCACCGTTCTGCGCTACATCAACCGCGGCGGGGGCGGCTGGGGCGATCCCTTCGACCGCGAGCCCGCCCGCGTAACGCGCGATGTGCGCGACGGCTACGTCTCGATCGAGGGCGCCGCGCGCGACTACGGCGTAGCGATCGTCGGTGATCCCGACCGCGATCCCGAGGGTCTGGCGGTCGACGAAGCCGAGACCGCGCGCCTTCGCGGTGAGCGCAAGAGCGGGCGCTAGATTGCTCGCGTGACGGCCGCGGCGTCCAGCGGGGGCGATAACGACCTCTCGCTGCGCGTCGGCCGGGTCGCTGCGCCCCTGCGCGAGCAGGTCGTCGATGTGCTGCGCCAGGCGATCCTCGACTTTCGCCTCAAACCCGGCCAGCGTCTGATCGAGCGCGAGCTGATCGAACAGACCGGGGTTTCGCGCACGACGATCCGCGAAGTGCTGCGCCAGCTCGCCGCCGAAGGGCTCGTCACGACGATCCCCCAGAAGGGTGCGGTCGTGGTAGTTCCCTCGGCGCGCCAGGCCGCCGACCTCTACGAGGTGCGCGCAGCGCTCGAAGCCCTGGCCGGACGCCGCTTCGTCCGCCACGCTTCCGAGGAACACGTCAAGGCGCTGCGGCGTTGCTTCCGCGTGATCGAGCGCCTGGCGAAGGCGCGCGAGCCGGATATCCACGCGATGCTGACGGCCAAGGACGAGTTCTACGACGTGCTTCTCGAGGGATCCGGCAACCAGGCGATTCGCGACACCCTTGACAGCCTTCGCGCTCGCGTCCGCTTCATGCGCGCGACGTCGCTGTCGCAGCACGGACGCGCGAGCGAAACGGTGGCGGAGATACGCGACGTCGTGCGAGCCGCCGAGGCGCGCGACGAGGAGGGGATGGCGGCGGCCTGCGAGCATCACGTCAACCAGGCGGCGCGCACCGGCCTGCGCGGCCTGGTCGAACTGGACCAGAACGCAGCCGCGGTGCTCGA
The DNA here is from genome assembly GCA_035308005.1 of Solirubrobacteraceae bacterium. Taxonomy (GTDB): domain Bacteria; phylum Actinomycetota; class Thermoleophilia; order Solirubrobacterales; family Solirubrobacteraceae; genus Palsa-513. The sequence goes on along the minus strand of DATGHN010000171.1, from coordinate 1,734 downwards.
GACGCTCGCCTAGGGGCGGCGGAAGTGTGAGGCGCCGCCGCCGCGCGCGTCGCGGGAGATCAGTCGAGCATCGGTCCTGGCTGATCTCGCACGAGCTCGAGGGTCGCGCAGTGTAGGCCCGCGATCGCGAACTTATGGCTCTCTGAGAAATCGACCTGGATGACCTCGATGCCGCGGCGCTCGAGTGCGCGAACGGTGGTCGGCGCGCCGGCGTTCATCACCACCTTGCCGGGAGCCAGCGTGACGGCGTTCACGGCGAGGTCCCAGTACTCCTCGACCGGCACCTCGATGATCTCGATCCCACGCCGCGCGAGATAACGCACGAAGCCGTAGTCGACGAGGTGCGGCGCGAGCACCGCGACGCCGATGTCGGGGACCATCACGAACATGTCGGCGTGGGTCGTCCCGATGTTGCCGTGGCCGGTCGAGTCGACCCAGCCCGGGCTGTGTGTCGTGATCATCTCGATGCCGAGCCCGTTGAGGATGAACTCGATCTGGCGGAGCCCCTCCTCGTTGGCGACGACGCTGTTGTTGAACACGAACGTCTTGGAATCAAGCCAGCGGCCGGCCCCGGGCTCGCCGATCCCGTTCCCGTGGATCGTCAGATAGATCGGCACTCCGAGCGCGGTCAGCGCCTTGGACCAGATCACCTCGCGCCCGCGCTGCCAGGAGCCCAGGCCCATGCGGTGGATGATCGCCCCGCCGTGAGCGACGAGACCGCCGCCGGCGAGCGTCACGAGGTTCTTGAGGTATCCGTACGCGCCGATCGCGGGCACCGGGGGCTCGACGTAGTTGACGCGCACCCCGTTGTCGCGGAGCACCTGGTAGTACTCGTCGAACTGCGCCTGCAGGCGGCCGAGGTCGGCGTTGCCCGACGCCGTCGAGTAGTAGTACTGCCACTCCTCGGCGTACTCGGCTCGCGTTTCGTTCTCGGTCGGGCGCGAGACAAGCACCTCGCGGAGCGTGCCGATTCCTTCGGCGCCCCAGCGGCGTCCCCAGACCTGCTCGACCTCGTCGTAGAAGTCGGTGTCGTGGAGCATCCAGTTGTGCAGCGGCCGGCCGGCTTCAAACCAGGGCAACTGCTCGAGAACGTGCGTCTCGTCGTGATCCGCGGCCTCGCGAGGTGACGAGTAGGGCAGCTCGATCGTTTGCCCATCCGCGTCGATCACCCGAAACGGAACGGTCTCGCGCGCCGGTCCGCGACGCGGCATCGTGTCTGCCATCTCCAACCTCCACTCGTCGCTTGTCCGCTCATGATCGAGCATCGCCGGCCCAAATCTCAACAGCGCGAAGCGGGTTTGCTCCTCGTAACGATCCCGGAACGCAACGTGGGCTACGTTAGGCGCAGGATGGCGACCTCCGGAAAGAGCCTGTTCGACGGCGCGGCGAGGACGGCGTGGGTTCTGCTTCTTGTTCTGACACTCGCCTCGCCCGTCGCAGCCATAGCACTCGCGATTCTCATCCACCAGACGTCGTTTTCAGACGCCGGCAATCTCGCTCCGTGGCTCGCGATGTCGCTGGCCTTCGGCGGCGTCGGCCTGGTCGTCGCTCGGCGCGAGCCCCACAACGCGATGGGCTGGCTGTTGCTGGTCGTGTCGGCGTGTATGTCGCTTGTAAACGTCGCGCCGCCCTACGCCTATCTGGACTACACGCTCCACGAAGGGCGACTGCCGCTCGGCGCGATTGCCGTTCTGCTCTGCCAGAGCTACATCTACGCGTTCATGTTGCTCCCGC
>DATGHN010000170.1:0-2262 GCA_035308005.1 Solirubrobacteraceae bacterium | reverse complement strand
TGGATCTGCGCGAGCGAGCGGCCGTCGTACTGGTAATGCTGGCAGCACGGCTCGCCGGCGAGGACCTCGGGCCGGACGGTCACGCTCACGACCTCGATGCCGATCAGGATCGAATGGACGACCGGGAGCACCGCGCCGCATTTGCCGCGCAGGACTCCGTCGTCGCCCGCCTCGATCGCGCCGTAGTGGCCGCAGCTCTCGCAGGTCGGTCGTCGCATCAGGTGAATTTCCCGTGGCCGATCTTGGTGCGGTGCCGCGTCGAACCGTGGCGGTTCGCCGTGACGCGGGTGGGCGCCATCGCCTTGTAGCCTTGCTGGTACTTGGTCGGTGCGTTCGGGAGCGAAACCGCCGTATTGAGTCCGCCGCCGAACTCCTGCGCCGCGGCGGCGAGCGCGGGCCGGAGGAACGGACGCGCTCGCATGAACCGCGTCCCGAACTCGAGGAAGATCGCCCACCGCGTATCGGCGTGGATCGTGACCTCGAGCGCCTTGCGGTCGATCGTGTACCCGATCGAGTCGCGGGTCTGCCCCGTGTCCACGGGCACGAGCCGCTTGGCGACCGCCGTCCCCTTCTGGGCGGCACGCTCGAGCCGGCCCATCGTCTGGTCGCGGACGTGGCGCGCGAACCGAGCGCCAAACCACGACAGCGCCCAGTTGATCCCGATCATCGTTCGCCGAACACCGGCTCATAGAGTGGCCCGCGACCCTGCGCCGAGAGCCGGGGTCGGCCGGCCGTGAACTCCTCGTTGTCGAGCCCGCGGTAGACGAAATAGCAATCGCACATCGCCTGGCACTCGCTGTCGCCGATCTCGGGCAGCTCGCCCACCGGCGCCCAGTAGCCCGAGACGCCGATGCAGGTCTGGCACGGGTGGTGCGCCTCGAGCTCCTTGTAGTGGAGCCGCATCTCCTCGACGACGATCGCCTGGACCGTCTGCCGCATCACGTTCTGCGCCGTGCCCCGCACCGCCTGGCCGTAGAGCCCGGCCCGCTGGCGGAACCGGCGGTCGATCGGCTTCTGGCCGCCGGCCGTCTCGTCGCGGAACCGCTCGAGGAAACTGAGCTGGCGGAACGCCTGCTGCTCGGCGGCGCGGCGCTCCTCATCGGAGAGCGGGCCCGGGCCGAGGATCGCCAGGGCGCCCGCCGTGACCGCGTTGCGAACGAACCGCCCGGCGCGGCGGAAGAAACCATTGACCTTGTCGATCATGTCGGCCGCGATCCCCTTCACGCCGGCCGCCTTCAGCACCTTGGTCGCCTCGCGGCGGAGCCAGCGCTCGGCCACGGTCGAGACTGACCGCACGAGCCGCAAGCGTTCGACGCCGGCGAGCGTTTCGTTCTCGTGCTCGGCGAGCGAGTAGCCCGCGTCGCGCAGCGCCCGGCGTAGGATTCGCTCGGCCGACGGAATATCGCCGTCCTCGTCAAAAGGGAAGCGATACTCATCCCCCAGGCCCTTCGCCGACGCGACGTCGTCGCCCTCCTCGAACGGCTCGTCGTCCGATTCGTCGACGTCGGCGTCGTGGTCGTCGTCGCCGTCTTCCTTCGACGGCGTGCGGTCCTCGTCGGGGATCTCCTCGGGCCGCGCGGCACCTTCGGGCTCGATCAAGCGCGGATCGCCGCTGGCGGCGTGCTGGAGCGGGATCAGGTTGGCGGCGACGAGCAGCGTATCGCCACCTTCGAGGGGCGGGAGGCCGAACTCAGCGCGGGCCTCATTGCGGGTCTCGATGCCGCCGGCGACCAGCTTGCCGTGCTTCTCGGTCTGCGCCTTGACGTCGGCCGGCACGGGGTCGTCATACGCGAGGAAGAGCCGCTCGTCGAACCGGTTGACGAAATTCGAGTTGAGGCACTCCTGGAGCCGCATGCACCGCGGCTTGACGCCGTTGCGGGCATAGTCGAGCAGCGCGGCGTCCTTCGCGGCCCGCGGCGCCTGCTGGTCGACGAGCTCGGCCGGGATGTCGAACACCGACGCGAGGTTGATCTTCGTCTCTTTCGAGAGCGCCAGCTCGCCCATGTCCTTCGGCGGATAGCTCACCGCCTGGAACGTGAGGCCGCCGGGCGGGATCCACAGACCGCCGGCGCCCGAGAGGCCGAACTGCTGTTTGAACTCCTGGTTCGCCCGCTGGATCTCCTCGGGGCTGATCAGGTCATCCTTGGGGATCAGCAGCGCGTCGGGCCGGGCCCGATTGGTGAGGACCGAGTCCTCGTAATCGGTCCGCTTGTCCCAGATCTCGGCGAGCTCGTACGCGGCGCGGAGCGGGGAGAAGCCCTG
>DATGHN010000169.1:0-2451 GCA_035308005.1 Solirubrobacteraceae bacterium | reverse complement strand
TCCTCGACGCGGCGCATCAACGCTCGCGACTCCTCGATCAACCGGTGCGTCAATGCTTCGACGAGGTGTGAGCCGCCGAGCGGGTCGGTCACATTGGCGGCGCCGGTCTCGTGACCGATGACCTGCTGCGTCCGCAGGGCGATCTCCGCCGCCTGCTGAGAGGGCAGGGCGAGAGCCTCGTCGTAGCTGTTGGTGTGGAGCGACTGGGCGCCGCCGCACACAGCCGCCATCGCCTGGAGCGAGACGCGCACCACGTTGTTGAGCGGCTGCTGTGCAGTGAGCGTGGCGCCGCTTGTCTGCGCGTGAAAGCGCAACTGCAGGCTGCGATCTCCGCGGGCCCCGAAACGTTCGCGCATCACCTCGGCCCAGAGAGCACGCGCGGCGCGGAACTTCGCGACCTCCTCGAAGAAATCGTTGCTGACGTTGAAGAAGAAGCTGAGTCGCGGAGCGAAGTCCTCGACGTCGAGCCCTGCGTCGATCGCAGCCTGGACATAGGCGATGCCGTTGCTCAGCGTGAACGCGATCTCCTGCGGCGCGGTGGCGCCGGCCTCGCGTATGTGATAGCCGCTGATACTGATCGTGTTCCAGCGCGGGAGCCGTTCTGCGCAGTACGCGAACGTGTCCGTGATGAGCCGCATGGAGGGTCGCGGCGGAAAGATGTACGTCCCCCTCGCCGCGTATTCCTTGAGGATGTCGTTCTGGATCGTTCCGCCGAGCATCGCGATCTCGATGCCTTTGCGCTCGGCCGCGAGCTCGTACAGCAACAGGAGCACCGCCGCCGGAGCGTTGATGGTCATCGACGTCGTGACCTTGTCCTGCGGGATGCCACGCATCAGCAGTTCCATGTCGTCGATCGAGTCGATCGCGACACCGACCTTGCCCACCTCCCCATGCGCCACGGGGTCGTCGCTGTCGTACCCCATCTGCGTCGGCAGGTCGAACGCGACGGAGAGCCCGCTCTGGCCGGCTCGGAGCAGGTAGTGGAACCGCTCGTTGGTCTGTTCGGCGCTCCCGAATCCAGCGTATTGGCGCATCGTCCAGAGCCGCGATCGGTAGCCCTCGGCGCGGATCCCTCGTGTGTATGGGTAGTCGCCCGGAGGTGGCGGGTCGTCCGGCCGATGGACGTAGAAGGGGTCGAGCGGGAGACCCGACTCGGTCTCGACGCCGGCGTGGTCGCTCATGCGTGCGACCCGGCGCTCTCCTGGTCCGGCTGGCACAGTTCGGTGAGCACGCCCGCACCCGCGGAGGGATGCAGGAACGCGACGAGCCTTCCACCGGCGCCCCGTCGCGGGCAGGTATCGAGCAGTTGGAGCCCGAGGTCCGCGAAGCCGTCGAGGCTCGCCTGGACGTCGGTGACGGCGTATGCGACGTGGTGGAGCCCGCTGCCGCGGCGCGCCAGAAAACCCGCGATCTTCGACTCCGGTCCGGTGCTTCCGAGTAGCTCGATGCGCGAGGTGCCCACCTGGAACATCACTGCCTCGATGCCGTCCGAGGCGACCACCTCGCGATGCGCCGGCGCCGTCCCGGTGAGCCGCTCATAGGCAGCGACTGCGACGTCGAGGTCGGCGACTGCGATTCCGACGTGATCGATCCCGGTGAATGCACTCGCCATCGTCGGCCGAGTATAGGAAGCAATACGGCAACGCCGCGTTCGCGCGGCTGAACTCGATGCTAGCGTCGAGACGCCGTGAGAACCCGTCGCGCGGTCGCCATCGCGGCCGCCGTCAGCACCCTTCTTCTCGCCTATTACGCGATCTCCTGGGCCCAGGTGACCCCGCTGCGCGAGCGTGGCACTGATTTCTCGGCCTCGTACGTGGCAGCGCTGGTGCTGCGTGACGGTGAGGGATCGCAGCTGTACAACCAGCAAGTCGAGCACGCGCGGCACCTGAGCCTGCTTCCGGCCGGGACGGTGATCAACCTTCCGTTCATCACGCCGCCGACCAGTGCGCTGCTCGCGCTCCCGCTGACGGCGCTCGATCCGGGCACGGCATTCCGGGTGTGGTCCTTGGTCGAGCTGCTCCTCCTCGCGCTGGCCGTGTGGATCGCGATCCGTGCGGGTCCATGGCCGGCGCCCTCGGGTCGCTCACCGCGCGTCGCGACTGCACTCATGGCGCTGGCGGCGGGCGGAAGCTACGCGTTCCTCGTCCTCGGTCAGATCGACGGCGTCACGGCGCTCGGGCTCGCCGCCGCGTACATGGCCTGGCGAAAGGATCGCCCGGCTCTCGCCGGATTCTGGCTGGCGCTCACGTTCGCCGCGACCAAGCCCCACCTGGCGATCGGTCTGGGCATCTGGCTCGTTGCGCGCCGCGACTGGCGCGCACTGGCCGGCGCGGTGGCCGGGTCGGCCGCGGTCGCCGCCGTGTCGCTGGTGCTCGTGGGACCGGCTGGGCTTGGTGGCTTCATTTCGGCCCTCGGCTTTGCGGCAGGCAACACGCCTGGAGCGAGCACGCT
>DATGHN010000168.1:0-11085 GCA_035308005.1 Solirubrobacteraceae bacterium | reverse complement strand
TCGCACGGCGCTCGACGGCTGCGAGGCGGTCTTTCACCTCGTAGCGCTCTATAGCTACTCGCGACGCGATGCTGCGGCGATGGCGCGCGTCAACGTCGAGGGGACGCGGACACTGATCGAGGCGGCAGGCTCGCGGCGGATCGTCCACACCTCCTCCTGCGCGACGTGCGGTCCGGTCAGAGGCCGCGCGGCCAGCGAAGGGGACTCGCCGGCGGAATGGGAGCTTCGCGTCCCCTACAAGCGCACCAAGCTTGCCGGCGAGCGGCTCGCGCTCGCCGCTGCTGCACGCGGCGCGGATATCGTCGTAGTCAACCCGACCACGCCCGTGGGGCCTGGTGACAGCCGCCCGACGCCGACGGGCAAGATGGTCGCCGACGTCGCAAGTGGCCGTGCCCGTGCCTACCTGGCGCGGAGCGCGATCAACATCGTCGCCGTCGAGGATGTCGCGCGCGGCCACGTTCTGGCCTTCGAGCGCGGCCGCGCTGGACGCCGCTACCTGCTCGGCGGCGAGAACCTTGCGATGCGCGACGTCTTCGCGCTGATCGCGCGCGCCGCCGACCGCCGGGCGCCGCGCGTCGCGATTCCCTGGAGCGTTGCCTACGGCGCGGCGCTGGTCGCCTCGCGCGTTCGCAGCGATCCGCGCCTGTTGGTGCTCGACGAGGTCCGCGTCGCGCGCCTGCCGATGCTCTTTGATGATTCCCGCGCTCGCACGGAGCTCGGCTATGAATCCGCGCCCGCTTCGACTGCGATCGCGCGCGCCGTCGCCGCGCTGCAGTAGCGACAGCCCGTAGCCGCTAGTCCGCGGGCCAGCTTCCGGTCCGCTCGAACTCCTGCCGCGCGAGCTCTTCGCGCTCGCGTTCGGGCTGGCTCTGCGGACCGAGACAGGCGACGATCACCGCGATCACGGCGATGAGCATCGCCGCCAAGAGGACCGTGCCGACGAGCTCCTGCGCGCCGCCGCCGGGGATCGCGAGGAGGATGAACCCGGCCAGCCCCGCGAGGCCGACGGACACGATCCACGGACGGCTCGGCATCAGCCCAGCCTAGCTCAGCCCGACGCGATCGTCGCCTGATCGCCCGTCATGCTCGGCGGCCTGCTCGTCGATTCGGCCGGTTCGGGCGCCGGCTCCAGGTCGACCGCGCTCAAAAGCGCTGCGGCGAACGCGTGGGCCGAGATGAACCGTTCCGTCGGCTGCTTTGCGAGCGCGCGCTCGATGACGACGTCAAGCGCCGCCGGCACGGCGGGCCAGTGCTCGGATGCGCGCGGGACAGGGTCGCGAAGGTGGGCTGCGATGCGAGCGCCGTCAGCGCCAGCCGGATACGGCACCTGGGCGGTCAGCGCCTCATAGAGAACGCAGCCGAGCGAGTAGACGTCGGCTGCGGGGCCGACCCGCGCGCCGGCGGACTGCTCGGGTGCCATGTAGTCAACGCTCCCGAGCAGCTCGCCGACTGCGGTGAGGCCGTCGGAGCCAAGCTCGCGTGTCACGCCGAAGTCGGTCAGATAGGCGTGCTCGCCCTCGTGAAGAAGGACGTTGCCGGGCTTGACGTCGCGATGGACGAGACCCTGTGCGTGCGCCGCGCCGAGCGCCGCGGCGACCTGGGCCACGAGCCTTGCGGCGCGCTGGGTGTCAAGTGGCGCTTCGGCGGCGATCAAATCGGCGAGACTCGGCCCGCGCACCAAGCGCATCGCAATGAATAGCAAGCCGCCGTCCTCGCGCGCTTCGTAGACAGGGATTACGTGTGGGTGCTCGAGGCCGGCCGCGACGTGCGACTCACGCACGAAGCGCGCACGGAACTCGGAATCGTCGGCGCGCGCGGGGTTGATCAGCTTCAAAGCGACCGGCCGGTCGAGCGTGAGCTGAACTGCCTCGTAGACGACGCCCATGCCGCCGCGGCCGATCAGCGCCGCGATCCGGTAGCCCGCGATCACCGACTCCGGGCCGATCGCCAGAGCGCGGGCGCGCAGCGCGATCCCGGGATCGGCGAGCACGGCGTCGACGACGCTCGGGTCGAAGCGCGCGAACCGCCGCCGCAGGTCGGCTAGCTCGCGACGCTCGAGCGCCAGCGGCACGAGAACAGCCCCAATGCCGCTCACAAAGAGGCCGGCCAACACCGCGACGAACAGGTTGATAACGCCGTCATCGAAGGCGATCTGCGTGCCGACGACAAGACCCGCCGCCGCCAGCAGTCCGGTGCCGACGATCCACGGCCAGCGCACGCGCCGCCAGGCGAGAACGGGCAGGAGTACGGCGCCGACGATCAGCAGCAGCCAGTTGACGATGCCGGGTGCCGAGCGAAGCTTGGCGTCGGTCATCAGCGTCGAAATCGCGTCAGCCTCGAGTTCCGGACCGCTCATCGCGTTGCCGCCGTCGGCGGTCTTGTGGGTGTCTTGGAGATCGCCGGCTGTGGCCCCAACGACGACGATCTTGCCGCGGACCTCCGCGGCGTTGAACCGCGGCGAGAGGACGTTGGTGAACGAGATCACCGGCACCGTGCCGGCGGGACCCGGCGGGTCGAGCCATGCCGAGCCGCCTTCGAACTCGGAGCTCAGGGTCGCCTGCGCGACGCCGGAGATCGCAGCGGTCGCGTACGCGAAGCTGTGCAGGCCCTTCACCGCCTCCGGGATGTGGGTGATCGTGCCGTCCGTGTCGGTGGGGATCTCCGCGGTGCCGATGGTCGCGCCGACGGCGCGCTGGTGGGCCACTCCGCCCAGCACATAGGTCGCGCCGCTGCCGCCGCGAGCGGTCGCGTCGGCGGCCAGAACGACGTGGCCATGGTCGCGTCCGACCGCGTCATAAAGCGCCAGGTCATCGAAGGGAGCTGTTCCCGTGTCGAAGACGAGGTCGTAGGCGATCGTCCGCGCGCCGTCGCGCCGTAGCGCGTCGATCATCCGCGCGTCCCAGCGGCGCTTGAACGGGAACAGGCCGAAGCGTCCCGACTCGAGCGTCGCCACGTCGATTCCCACCACGACGACGCCGGGATAGGGCGGCTGTGCGCCCCGCACCCCAAACCGCGCGTCGATCGTCTGCAGCTCGAATCCGTTGCCGAAGCTCGAGTGCCACGTCCCGTATCCGGCGAGCAGCGCGATCGCCGCGACCGCGATCATCGTCGCCGGCAGCGCGAGCGCCAGCGGGACGCGCATGAGCGCTAGCGATCGAGGGCTACGAGGCCCCAAGTGATGGCTCGCTCAGCGAGCTGGGCACGCTTTTGGTTCTGAGGCAGCCGGGCGACGCCGAAGATCTGGTACATCGCCCGCAGATTCGCCTTGACCGCGTCGATACTCAGGAACAGTTCGTCGCTGATCTGCTGGTTGCTTGCCGGCGAGGCGAGATGCTGCGAGGCCTCATAGGGCCGGCACAGCGCGATCAGCACGCGGCGCTGGGTCTCGGTCAACTGATCGATCGTCACCCCGACCGACCCCCGCACCGTCGCCGCGTGGACCGGCTGGGGGTTGCGAAACAGGATCACGGTCGCCCCCACGCGGATCGCGTCGCCGTCGGCCAGCCGCCGCCGCGCCGCGATGCGCTGTCCGTTGACGAACGTCCCGTTGCTGGACAGGCCGTCGTCGGCGACCAGCCATTCGCCGGCCAGGAATTCGATCTCCGCGTGAAGGCGCGAGACCTCGCCATCCCAGCCGATCGTGACGTCGGCCTGATCGCTGCGCCCAACGGTGACCCGCGAGCGTGCGACGCCGTCGAGTTCGACGATCTGCTGCGTTTCCTCCTCGTTGCGCAGCACGAGGAATGGCCGCCCCACGCGCTCGGCGAAAAGGCGGGCCTTGACCTCGCTGCCCGAGCGTGCTGCCGGGCGGTCCTCCGGGCCTTGCGGTGAGGCGTTCACCCACTGCGAGTCTAGCCGTCCGAGAGGCCGATTTGCAGGGGTTCAGCGGTGATGCACGATGACGTGATGCCCGGCGTTGACGACGAATGTTCGATGGTGCTGGCGGTCGGTCACGCTGACCTGGCCGACGGTCACGGTCACGAGCGTCCCGTCGCAGCGGTCGGCGACCTGCCAGCTCGTTCCCTGGTCTGCGGCCGTCGCGTACTGCCCCTGAGTCGCGAACTGACCGTGCGCGTTGCCAAAGACCTGGTTGACCGTCTTCTTCGAGGGCTTGTGCTTGCGGCGCTTCTTGTGCGACGGACTCTTTGCGGCGGCGCGCGCCATCGGCGCAAGGCGCGGCGCGGCGACGAGGCACGCCTTGAAAGAGCTCTGCAACACGAGCACGATGACCGTTCCGCCCGCCGGCTGCGTGATCTCGAAGACGCCGCCAGCGAAGACTCCCGAGGCCTGCTCACCGGGGCCTGTCGAACTGACGATCAGGACCGTGCCGTGGCGGGCGTCGATCGTCGCACCCAGCGGCACGAGCTCGCCGGAGCGCAGGCGCACGAAGCCGTGGTGATGGGGAAGCTGGATCAGGACGGTTCCGGAAACTGGCTTCGCGCCGGCATTCGTCCCTTCAGACGGCGCGAGCGTCGAACCGGTCGTGAACGTCTGATCCGCGCTTGACACCTGACACGCCGCTGCGCTGCAGTCGTCGGCGAGCAGCCGATAGTGGTAGGTCGTGTAGGGCTCGAGCCCGCTGAGTGTGGCCGACACGCTGGTACCCGCCGGCGTGACCGTGGCGGTTGCCGGCGCCGTGGATGTTCCGTACGTCGTGTCCGTGCCGTATTGGAACTGATACGTGGCGCTCGTCGCCGGGCTCCCCGCCGGCTCGCTGATCGTGCCGCTCACGGTGGCGCTCGTGGTCGTGATCGCCGTGGCTGCGCCGAGCGAGGTCGTAAGCACCGGTGGCGCGGGCGGGGGTGGCGGCGGAGTGCTCGGGGGCGGTGCGAGCGGGACGCGCTGCACCGTCGTCGCGGTGGCGTTCGTCATCCACAGCGCGTCGGCGCCGCCCGGGTCGGCCGCGATCGAGGTGATCGATGACCCGGATGCGAGCGCATGCGGGTAGTCGGTGAACGCTCCGGCTGTCGTCACGGCCGTCAGGTCGCCCGTGCCAGTGGTCCCGTCGGCCATCCAAAGGCGGTTGTCCGGCCCGCTCGCCAGAACGTCGACATTGGCCTTCGAGCCGCTCGGGAGCGCGAACGCGGTTGTTGCACCCTCACTCGAGCCGGATCCGATGGTGCGAACGAGCCACGAGGTGCTCGTTCCGGCAACGCCGACCCAGAGGTTGCCGTCTGAGCCGAGGACGATGTTGCCGATCGTTCCTGAGACGCCGGTCGGGAGCGAGTACTCCTTGACCGAACCTGTTTGGCCGATCGAACCGACCTTCTGTGCGGACTGCTCGGTGAACCACATCGTGGCGCCGTCGGGCCCCTCGGCGATCGATCCGGCGCCGGAGCTGAGCGAATCGAAATCGGGATCGGTCTGCTCCGTGTAGGGCGGCTTGACTTCGCCGATCGAGTTCCCGAACGGGTAGGTGACCCAGACGTCGCCGGCGCTGTCGGTGGCGATCGCTGACGCCGCGCGGAAAAGCCCGGTCGTCGCGGTGAATGCCCCGGCGGTCGTCGTCCGCCACAGGCCGGCGATGTCCGAATTCTCCTCGAGGACCCATAGTGTGTCGCCCGGCGCTGATGTGATGTCAACGGGCCTGAGGAACGTGGGGCCGAACTCAGAGACCGTCCCCGCGGCAACCGTCCCGACCTTCAAGGCGCTCGGTTCGACAAACCACGGGTTGCCGTTCGGCCCCGCAGCGACTGCGGCAGGTGCCCCCGCGGTCGCGTAGCTCGCGACCGTTCCGCTCGGCTGGTCGGCGGCGGCGATCGCCGTGAACCCAAGCCCGGCTGCGAGCGCGACGGCGGCGAGGATCCTCACGGCTCGGCCCTCACGCGTGCCGCGTCTCCGTCCGCCTCGATCACGTCGCCGTCGTGGAGCTGGCGACCGCGACGCGTCTCCGCGACGCCGTTGACCAGCACGCCCCCGGCCAGCAGTTGCTTGCTCGCGCCCCCGGATGGGGCGAAGCCACCGAGCTTCAGAAGCTGGCCAAGGCGGATCGTCGCGCCGCTGATGCGGATCTCGCGGACACTCACCAACCCTTGATCTTGACGCACGCGCGGCTCTGTGTGGCCACACGCAAGGTGGTGCGTTCGATCACCTGTCGATCTTTATGAAATCTCCACGCCCGCCCCCGCGATCTTGATGCGGCCTGCACGGACCCCCTCCTACGCTCGATGCAATGCCTGGAGACATCGTCGCAATCGTCCTCGCGGTCGTTTCCTTTGCCGTCCTGTACCTGATCATTGAGGCGATCGACCGCGTATGAGCGTGCTCGGCTTCTTCGTCGCGCACATGAGTGCCGCCGACTTCTTCGGCCTCGTGATCTCCGCGGCGATCTGCGTCTACCTGCTCTACGCCCTCGTTCGCGGAGAGAGGTTCTAGGCGATGACCGTCAACGGCTGGCTGCAGATCCTCGCGTTCTGCGCGGTGCTGATCGCCGTCTCGCCGTTTCTCGGTCGCTACATGGCGAAGGTCTACGGCGGCGAGCAGGTCCTGCTCTCCCCGCTGCTCGGGCCGCTTGAGCGGCTCCTCTATCGCTGCTTCGGCGTCGATCACAAGCGCGAGCAGGACTGGAAGAGCTACGCGCGCAGCCTGATCATCTTCTCGCTCGCGGGCTGGGTCACCCTCTACGTCGTCCTGCGCACGCAGTCGATCCAGCCGTGGAACGACTACGGCGGGAGCACGTTCCACGCGGCTCCGTGGGATGTGACGTTCAACACCGTCTCGTCGTTCGTGACGAACACGAACTGGCAGTACTACGGCGGCGAGACGACGATGACCTACTTCAGCCAGATGGTCGGGCTGACGGTCCAGAACTTCGCTTCGGCGGCGGTCGGCATCGTCGTCGCCGTCGCGCTGATCCGCGGCATCGTCGGCCGCAGCGGGCGAAGCCTTGGCAATTTCTACGAGGACTTCACGCGCACCGTCCTCTACGTCCTGCTGCCGATCTCCTTCATCAGCGCGCTCGTGCTGGTCTCGCAGGGCTCGATCCAGAACATCGCCCATTACGTGTCGGCGCATGGGGTCAGCGGCCTCGTGCAGACGATCGCGATGGGGCCGGTCGCCTCGCAGGAGGCGATCAAGATGCTCGGGACCAACGGCGGCGGCTTCTTCAACACCAACTTGGCCCATCCGTTCGAGAACCCGAACGCCTTCACCAACTACTACGAGATGTTGCTCGTGCTGGTGATCCCGGCCTCGCTGGTCTTCATGTACGGGCGGATGATCGGCGCGCGCCGCCAGGCGATCGCGATCTTCGCGACGATGTTCGTGATGTTCATCGGCGGCGTTGCAGTCGCCTACGCCGCCGAGGCGCACGGCTCACCGGCGCAGCGGGCCGCGGGAATCCACACCCAGGTCATCGCCAACTCGTCCGGCGGCAACCTCGAGGGCAAGGAGGAGCGCTTCGGCCTCGCCGGATCGGCGCTGTTCGACGTCGTGACGACGGTCACCTCGTGTGGTGCCGTCAACAGCTCGCTTGAGTCCTACACCGGTCTTGGCGGCGCCGTTCCGATGGCCAACCTGTCGGCGAGCGAGGTGATCTTCGGCGGCGTCGGCACCGGCCTGTACTCGATCCTCCTCTACGTCCTGCTGGCGGTCTTTATCGGCGGGCTGATGGTCGGGCGAACGCCCGAGTACCTAGGCAAGAAGATCGAGGCCAAGGAGATCAAACTGGTCGCCCTTGGGATCCTGATAACGCCTCTCGCGGCGCTCTTCTCAACCGCGCTCGCCGTCGCCAGCTCGGCAGGACGAGCGTCGATCTACAACAAGGGCCCAATGGGCTTCGCGGAGAGCTTCTACGCCTACCTCTCCCAGGCCAACAACAACGGCTCGGCATTCCCCGGCTACACGGGCTTCATCCAGCCGAACGCCGGAAACGTGGGTTCGCACGGCGTGACGTTCGCCGACCTGCTCGGCGGCTTCACGATGCTGTTTGCGCGCTTTGCCCCGATCCTCTTCGCCCTCGCGGTCGGCGGCGCGCTGGCCGGCAAGCGCGTGAGCCCGGCCGGCCTCGGGACGATGCGCACCGATAACGCGACGTTCGTGGCCCTCCTGATCGGCGTGATCATCCTCGTCGGCGCGCTGACGTTCTTCCCCGCGATCCTGCTCGGCCCGATCGTGCAGGCGCTCACCGGACACCTCTACTGATGCTGCGCGACCTCCGCACCGCCTTCATCGCGATGATCGTCTTCACGGTCCTCCTGGGCCTCGGCTACCCGCTGCTTGTGACCGGGATCAGCCAAGGGGTCTTCCCCGGCAAGGCCAACGGCTCGCTGATCAAGCGCGACGGCGTGATCGTCGGCTCCTCGCTGATCGGCCAGCAGTTCTACGAGCCGGAGGTCGGCAGCAACGGCAAGCCGGTCACGAAGAAGGGCGTCGTCCAGACGGTGCCCGACCCGCGCTACTTCCAGACACGACCCTCCTACACATCCGACAACGCGGCGAGCACCGCGTTCTCCAACTACGGCCCCAACGGCAAGACGACGCTGACGGCGTTCCAGGGCTACGTCCAGACCTACCTCGCGCTCAACAGGGCGCCCAGCGGCACCCCGTATGACCCGGCCGTCACGAAGGCCTCGCAGATCCCCGTCGACGCGGTCTCCGACTCGGCCTCGTCGATCGACCCCGACATCTCGGTCGCCAACGCACGGATCCAGGCCTACCGAGTCGCGGCAATCCGCCACCTCCCGCTGGCTCGTGTTGACGCGCTGGTCGCCAAGTACACCTCGGCACGCGGCCTCGGCTTCCTCGGCGAGCCCGGCGTCGACGCACTGGATATCAACCTGGCCCTCGACCGCATCACCGGGAGCAACTAGTCGATGTCGACGCAACTCGCAACGTCTGAGCGCCGCGCCGTCTCGCTGTTCCGCCGCGACATCGTCCTGCGCGCCCTGCTCGACAGCTTCGCCAAGCTCGACCCGCGCGTCCAGATTCGAAACCCGGTCATGTTCGTCGTTGAGATCGGGGCGATCATCACGACGGTCACGTGGTTCATTCAGCTTGGCGGCGGCCAGTCGCTCGGTGGCTACGAGCCGGCCTGGTTCACGTTCACGATCTCCGTCTGGCTGTGGCTGACCGTGGTGTTCGCGAACATGGCGGAGGCCTTCGCCGAGGGCCGCGGTCGCGCCCAGGCGGACACGCTGCGCTCGATGCGCAAGGAGACGGTCGCGACGATGCAGGACGGCACCACGCGCCCGGCCGCGGAGCTGCGCCGCGGGGACATCGTCGTGGTCATCGCCGGCGAGGTGATCCCGGGCGACGGAACCGTGATCGAAGGCATCGCGACGGTCGACGAGTCCGCGATCACGGGCGAGTCCGCCCCCGTCATCCGCGAGTCAGGCGGCGACCGAAGCGCGGTCACCGGCGGGACGCGCGTCACATCGGACCGGATTGTCGTTGAGATCACGCAGGAGCCCGGCAAGTCGTTCCTCGATCGGATGATCGCGCTCGTCGAGGGCGCCGAGCGGCGCAAGACGCCGAACGAGATCGCGCTCAACATCCTGCTCGCCGGGCTGACGCTGATCTTCATGATCGTCGTCGCGACGCTCCGCCCGTTCGGTCTCTTCGCGAACACGGCGATCTCCGAGACGACGCTGATCGCGCTCCTGGTAGCGCTGATCCCGACGACGATCGGCGCGCTGCTCTCGGCGATCGGCATCGCCGGCATGGACCGTCTCGTGCGCCGCAACGTCCTCGCTCTGTCCGGGCGCGCCGTCGAGGCCTCGGGCGACGTCGACGTGCTGCTGCTCGACAAGACCGGCACGATCACGCTCGGCAACCGCCAGGCCTCTGAGTTCATTCCGATGCCCGGGGTCAGCGAAGCCGAGCTCGCCGAGGTCGCCCAGCTCGCCTCGCTGGCCGATGAGACGCCCGAGGGCCGCTCGATCGTCGTGCTGGCGAAGCAGTACGGGATCCGCGAGCACGACATGACCGCCGACGACGTCGTCTTCGTGCCGTTCACCGCGCAGACGCGCATGAGCGGCGTCGACTGGCACGGCCAACAGCTGCGCAAGGGAGCCGGCGACTCCGTCATCGAGTTCGCGCGCCAGGAGGGCGGCGAGGCGCCGCCCGAGCTCCAGGTCCAGCTTGATCGCATCGGCCGCGAGGGCGGCACTCCCCTGGCCGTCGCGCGCGACAGCCAGATCCTCGGCGTCGTCTACCTCAAGGACACGATCAAGGAAGGAATGCGCGAGCGCTTCGACCAGCTGCGGGCGATGGGCATTCGCACGGTCATGGTCACCGGCGACAACCGCCTCACGGCGGCCAAGATCGCTGAGGAGTCCGGCGTCGACGACTTCCTCGCCGAGGCGACCCCGGAGGCCAAGCTCGAGCTGATCCGCGAGCAGCAGGCCTCGGGGCGCCTGGTCGCGATGACCGGCGACGGGACCAACGACGCGCCGGCGCTCGCCCAGGCCGACGTCGGCGTTGCAATGAACACCGGCACCCAGGCGGCGCGCGAAGCCGGGAACATGGTCGACCTCGATTCCAACCCGACGAAGCTGATCGAGATCGTCGAGGTCGGCAAGCAGCTGCTGATCACGCGCGGTGCGCTGACCACGTTCTCGATCGCCAACGACGTCGCGAAGTACTTCGCGATTCTGCCCGCGATCTTCGTCACCACCTACGCGGCCTCCGCGCATGCCAAGGGACCGCTGCACGTCCTCAACATCATGAGCCTCGGGACGCCGAACTCCGCGATCCTCTCGGCGATCATCTTCAACGCGATCGTGATCCCGCTGCTGATCCCGCTCTCGCTGCGCGGCGTGCGCTACCGCCCGATTGGCGCCAGCGCGCTGCTGCGGCGAAACCTCCTGATCTACGGCCTCGGCGGGATCATCGCCCCATTCATCGGCATCAAACTCATCGACCTCGTTGTCCACAACGTCCTCGGAGCGTAGTGGGCCTTGACGAAACGTTCCCCCGGTTATGGCGGCGTCTGGACGCCCCCCGGCGTCGTCGTCGGTCGCGACAGGCCGACAAGCCCTGCCCGCTCCCTGCCTCCTGGCGCATCCGCCGAAGCCACTCGCCATCTCCCGGTCACCGTTCCTACAGGGCCCACTAGAAGGCGTGCGAGCGTGATCCCCCCCGAGC
>DATGHN010000167.1:0-10820 GCA_035308005.1 Solirubrobacteraceae bacterium | reverse complement strand
AGAGGACCGGCGCGAGCTCCGCCGCCATCGCGTAAGGAGGGTCAAGGAAGACGAGATCGTAGATGGCTGCGCCGCGCAGTGCCGAAATCGCGTCGCGGGCGACGATCTCGCTGCGCTGCGCGAGGTCGAGCGTTTCGATGTTCGAGCGCAGCGCCGCGAGCGCTTTCGGCGCGCGCTCGACGAAGGTCGCGCGCGCCGCGCCGCGCGAGAGGGCCTCGATCCCAAGTGCGCCCGAGCCGGCGAAGAGGTCGAGCACGACCGTCCCTTCGATGTCGCCGAGCATCGAAAACAACGCCTCGCGGACGCGCCCGGCGGTCGGGCGCGTCGCCTCGCCGCGCGGTGTCTGGAGCCGGCGCCCGCCGAGCTCGCCGGCGATCACGCGCATCAGGCGGCGATCGGATGGGCCTCGATCTCGCCGTAGAGATCGGCGAGGCGGTCGGCAAGCAGTGCGTGCTCGGGCTGCTCGAGCGCCGGGTCGGCCTTGATCGCCGCCTCGGCGGCCTCGCGGGCGCGCGCCAGCAGCGGCTCATCCTCGGGCAGGCGCGCGTGGCGGAGGTTGCCGACGCCCGACTGCTTGGTGCCGATCAGCTCGCCCTCCTTGCGCAGCCGCAGGTCGATCTCGGCGAGCTCGAAGCCGTCGTCGTGGAGAGCGAGCGCGCTCAGGCGCGGCGAGGTCTTTGGCCCGCAGAGCAGACACAGCGAGTCGTGCTCGCCGCGTCCGACGCGGCCGCGCAGCTGGTGCAGCTGCGAGATGCCGAAACGCTCGGCGTTCTCGATCAGCATCACGGTCGCGTTGGGAACGTCGATCCCGACCTCGATGACGGTCGTCGCGACGAGGACGTCGGCGTCGCCGGCGGCGAAGGAGGCCATCGCGGCCTGCTTCTCGCGGTGCCCGAGCTGCCCGTGCAACAGGACGAGGCGGTAGTCGCTGAGCTCGCCGGCGCGCAGGCGCTCGAATTCCTCGGTCGCCGCGCGCGCGCTCGCCGTCGCGCCGAGGCCCTCCTCGCCCTCGGCGGCATCCACCAGCGGGCAGACGACGAACGCCTGGCGTCCGGCGCGGATCTCCTCGGCGATCCGCTCGTAGGCGCGCGCCCGCTCACGCTCGCCGGAGACGACGTGCGTCGCCGCGGGGCGGCGGCCGTGCGGTCGCTCGTAGAGCCGCGTCTGGTCGAGATCGCCGTACTCGCAAAGCGCCAGCGTGCGCGGAATCGGCGTCGCCGTCATGTGCAGGACGTGGGGGGCGAGACCGGCCGGCGCCTTGGCGACGAGGGCGCTGCGCTGGCGCACGCCGAAGCGGTGCTGCTCATCGACCACGGCGACCGCCAGCGAGTCAAAGCGCACGCCCGGCTCGATCAGCGCGTGCGTCCCGACGATCAGCGAGGTTGCGCCGCTTGAGAGGCGCTCGAGGAGCTTCGTCCGCCGCGCGGCCGGCGTCGATCCGGTCAGGAGCTCGAGCGTGATCGGCTCGCCGCCGAGCAGCCGCTGGATCGTCGCGAAGTGCTGCTCGGCGAGGGTTTCGGTCGGCGCCATCAGCGCCGCCTGGTGGCCGTGCTCGACGGCGCGCAGCATCGCGTAGAGGGCGACGACCGTCTTGCCGCTCCCGACCTCGCCCATCAGCAGGCGCTGCGCCGGGCGCGTCCCGGCGAGCTCCTCGCGCAGGTGCTCCACCGCGTGGCGCTGGTCCCCGGTCAACTCGAACGGCAGCCCGCCGGCGAGCCAGCGGTCTGTCAGGTCGGAGGCGCTGTCGAGCGCCGGCGCGCTCGCTCCGGCGTCGGCGGCGGCGCGGCGCGCGAGCAGCGCGAGCTGGGTGTAGAGGAGCTCCTCGAAGGCCAGTCGTTCGCGGCCGCGCTCGACCGCCGTGGCGCTCGCGCCGAAGTGCATCGCCTCGAGCGCCGCGCCGCGCTCGGCGAGCGCGAGGCGGCCGCGCAGGCGCCCCGGCAGCGGATCGACGACATCGCGCAGGCAGGCTCGCTCGGCGTTGACGAGGGCCAGGATCTGGGTGCTCGAGAGGCCCTCGGTGGCCGCGTAGTGAGAGACCTCCTCGGCGCTCGAGGTGGCTTCCTCGGTGGTGGCGTGGTTTGCGACGCGGAAGCTGTTTCGGCCCTCGAACTTGCCGTGCAGGACGAGCCGCGTGCCCGGCCGGTAGCGGTTGAGGAGCCAGGGCTGGTTGAAGAAGGTCGCCTTCATCGGGCCGGTCTCATCGGCGACGGTGGCCTCGACGAGCGGCCGCATGCCGCGCCGGCGGACGCTTCGCGAGGCGATCGAGCGCACCTCGACGACAACCGTCGCCGTCTCGCCGGGCGCTAGCGCGGCGACGGTTCGCGATTCGCGGCGCGCGCGCGGCACGTGCTCGAGCAGCGCGCCGACGTCGTCAAGTCCGAGGGCCTTGGCGCCCTCGAGGGCCTTCGGCGCGAGTGCGAGCGGGCGGCGCAGCCGCGACGGACGCGGCGTGCGGATCTCCGCCGCGAGGAGCTCGGAGACGCTCGGCGGCGGCGACCCGGCGAAGCCGCTGGGATGCTCGCTCATGCCCTGATTGTGATCGGAGCCGCGGTCGCTACTCGGCGGACAGCAGCCACCAGTAGCTCGGCTGGCCGCCCTGGCGATGCTCGAGCTCGACCGCGTCGGGCGCGAGCTCCTCGATGCGCTCGGCGCTGAGCGGCGCGCCCGCGCCGGCGATGCAGGTGATCAGCTCGCTGCCGTCGCCGAGCTGCTCGAGCACCTGCGCCAAGGTCGCTTCGGGATCGCCCCAGGCGACGAGCGCCTCGCCGACGAAGCCGACCGCCTCGCCGACGCTGAAGCGCCCCTCGGCGTCGTCGCGCGCCGCCGGCGCGACCGAGCCGCTGCGGACGCGCTCGAGCGCCGTGGCGATCGCCGCCGCGTTCTCATCGGCGCCGAGCGACGGCGAGAGCGCGACGAGCGCGGCGAGCGCCGTCTGCTGCGAGCGCGACGGCACCACGACGACGTGCTTCTCGGACAGCGCCGCGGCGCGCTCGGCGGCCATGATCACGTTCGCGCTGTTGGGGAGCACGACGACCTCCTCGGCGAGCACCGAATGGATCCCGGCGAGGAGCTCGTAGGTCGAGGGGTTGAGCGTCGGGCCGCCGTTGAGGACCGACGCGCCGAGGCTCTGGAAGAGGTCGCCGATCCCGGCGCTCGCGACGATCGCGAGCACGCCGCAGCGCGCCGGCTCCGCAAGGCGGCGGGCGCGCGCGGCGACCTCGGCCTGCATGTCGGCGATGTCGAGGTGCGAGACCGAGCCGGCGGCGGCGAGGACGGCGACGGCCTGCTCGGGGTGATCGGTGTGGACGTGGATCTTCAGCGTTCGCGCGTCGCCGACGACGAGGACCGAATCGCCGAGCGCGTCGAGCGCCTCCGTGAAGCGGCTCGGCTCGAGGCCCTGCCCGGTGACGGCGAAGTTCGTGCAGTAGCGGTAGGTCGACGAGAGGTGCTGCGGGTGGGTGACGCGCGCGGGTGCATGGTGCTCGAGCGGCGGCGGCTCATCGCCGCGCAGGGCCGCGACGATGCCGGCGAAGATCACGACCAGCGCGTAGCCGCCGGCGTCGACAACGCCCGCGTCGCGCAGCACGGCGAGCAGGTCGGTCGTGCGCATCACCGACGCCTCCCCGGCCGCGACGGCGCGCTCGAGCACGCTCGCGATCTCATCGTCCTGGACCTCCGGCGTGAGCTCGCTGGGCGGGCGCCCGTGCGGCATGTGCGCTAGCTCGACCGCGACACGGCTGGCCATCTCGCGAACGACGGTCAGGATCGTCCCCTCGGCGGGCTCGCGGACCGAGGCGTAGGCGCGGTCGGCGGCACGCGCCAGCGCGGCGCCGATCAGCGTCGGATCGATCAGCTGTCCCGGCCGGCTGAAGAGCTCCTCGGCCGCGCCGCGGATCAGCTGCGAGAGGATCACGCCGCTGTTGCCGCGGGCCCCGAGCAGCGCGGCGCGCGCGACCGACTCGACGATCTCATCGCGGCCGATCTCGTCGATCGTGCGGTCCTCCTCGGCCGCGAGACGGTCGAGCTCGGCGAGCACGGCGCTCATCGTCAGGACCATGTTGTCGCCGGTATCGCCGTCGGCGACCGGGAAAACGTTGAGGTCGTTGATCTCCTGCCGGCGTGACTCCAGATGCGCTAGCGCCCCTGCGACGAGGGCTCTGAAGCGGATCAGATTGGGGTCCGGCACGGAAGCGCGGGCGCTAGTGGGCCGTCCAGGGACGTTCGGTGCGGCACACACCTTGTGGCGAGATCCTGGGGTTGTCTGGCAAGGACGCAGGGAGCGGCCAAGGCGTGTGGCCTTGGCGCGACCGAGGACGTGGCCAGGCGACATCCAGGAGCCGCCAGGTCGCGGCGAACGTCCCTGGACGGCCCACTTAGAGCGCCTTGGTCACCTTGCCGGCCTTGAGGCAGCGCGTGCAGACGTAGACGCGCTGGGGCGCTCCGTTCTCGACGATTCGAACCTTCTGGAGGTTCGGGTTGAAGCGCCGCCGGGTGGCGACCATCGAGTGGCTGCGGTTGTTC
The DNA here is from genome assembly GCA_035308005.1 of Solirubrobacteraceae bacterium. GTDB lineage: Bacteria > Actinomycetota > Thermoleophilia > Solirubrobacterales > Solirubrobacteraceae > Palsa-513. Next base: position 6,299 of record DATGHN010000167.1, on the reverse strand, counting down.
CCGAACGACGGGCCCTTCCCGCACGAGTGGCAGACCTTGGCCATGGCTTCGCGCAGTCTAGCTGAGGCGCAGCTGCGACTTGACTCGCACGAGCGCGAGGGCGGCCTGCGCGGCGTGGGCGCCGCTGTCGCGCTTGTCGCCGCCCGAGCGCGCCAGCGCCTGCTCGTAGGTGTCGACGGTGAGCAGTCCGAAGGTGACCGGCACGCCGCTTTCGATCGCGAGCTTCTGGATTCCGTAGGCGGCCGCCGCGCAGACGTGGTCGTAGTGGTCGGTCTCGCCGCGGATCACGGCGCCCAGGCAGACGACGCCGGCGAAGCGCCCGCTCGCGACCACGTAGGACGCCGCCGGCGCGACCTCGAAGGCGCCTTCGACGGCGAACGCCTCGACCTCCTCCCCGGCTCCTTCCAGCACGCCGCGCGCGCCGGCTTCGAGGCGCGCCGCGAGCTCGTCGTAGAAGCGGGCGACGACGAGTGCGTAGGCCGCCATCAGCCCTCGCCCGGCGCCTTTGAGTCCTTCGTGCGCTCGCGCAGCAGCATCTCGCCGTCGAGGTCGAGGCCCTGGTGGTGCAGCGTGTGGCCGAGCTTCGCGCGCTTGGCGCGCAGGTAGGCGACGTTCTCGGGGTTCGGCGCCTCCTCGATCGGGATCTGGTCGACGACCGACAGGCCGTAGCCCTCGAGGGCGTGGATCTTCTTGGGGTTGTTGGTGAGGATGCGGATCGAGCTCAGGCCCAGGTCGGCGAGGATCTGCGCGCCGATCCCAAAGTCGCGCAGGTCGGCGGGGAGCCCGAGCTGCTCGTTGGCCTCGACCGTGTCGTAGCCCTCCTCCTGGAGCTTGTAGGCGCGCAGCTTGTTGAGCAGCCCGATGCCGCGTCCCTCCTGGGCCAGGTAGAGCAGGACCCCCTCACCCTCCTGCTCGATCATCTGCAGCGCCGCGGTCAGCTGCCCGCCGCAGTCGCAGCGCTCGGAGTGGAAGACGTCGCCGGTCAGGCACTCGGAGTGGACGCGGACGAGCACGCCCGGCCGCCCCGCGACGTCGCCCTTGACCAGCGCGAGATGGTGCTTGTCGTCGACCAGCGAGCGGTAGCCGACCGCCTCGAAGGTCCCGAACGCCGTCGGCAGCCGCGTCGAGACGACGCGCTCGACGAGTTGCACCGAGCGGCGGCGGAGGGCGATCAGGTCCTTGATCGTGATCATCTTCAGGCCGTGGCGCGCGCAGTAGCCGACGAGGTCGTCGACGCGCGCCATCGTGCCGTCGTCGTTCATCACCTCACAGATCACGCCGGCCGGGATCAGGCCCGCAAGGCGCGCCAGGTCGACGCTTGCCTCGGTGTGGCCGGTGCGCTCGAGCACCCCGCCGCCCTTGGCCTTGAGCGGATTGACGTGGCCGGGCTGGACGAGGTCGCGCGTGCCGCTGCGCGGGTCGATCGCGACCTGGATCGTGTGCGCGCGGTCGTGCGCCGAGACGCCTGTTGTGACGCCCTCGCGCGCCTCGATCGTGACCGTGAAGGCGGTCTGCATGCGCGACTCGTTCTTGCCCGTCATCAGGTCCAGTCCGAGCTCGGCGCAGCGTTCGGGCGTCAGCGCGAGGCAGATGAAGCCGCGCGCCTCCTTGGTCATGAAGTTGATCGCCTCGGGAGTCACGAACTGCGCGGCCATCACGAGGTCGCCCTCGTTCTCGCGGTCCTCGTCGTCGCAGACGACGACCATCCGTCCCGCGCGGATCTCCTCGATCGCTTCCTCGACGCTCGCAAACGGGCTTTCGCTCATCTGACCACCAACCTCTCGACGTGCTTGGCGAGGATGTCGACCTCGACGTTCAGACGCCTGCCGACGCCCGCCTCGCCGAGCGTCGTCGCCTCCCGGGTCGCGGGGATCAGCGCGACGGTCAGCGTGTCGCCGTCGAGCGCCGCGACCGTGAGGCTCACGCCGTCGAGTGCGATCGACCCCTTCTCGACGACGTAGCGCGACAGATCATTTGAGATCTCGACCTCGATCTCCCCCGATTCGTGCTGCGCGCGTACCTCGCCGACGCCGTCGACGTGGCCGAGCACGATGTGGCCGCCGAGCCGGTCGCTGGCGCGCAGCGGCAGCTCGAGGTTGACCTTCGACCCGACCTCGAGGTCGCCAAGCGTCGTGCGACGCAGCGTCTCGGAGACGATGTCGGCGCGGAAGCGGTCGCCGTCGATCGCCCGCGCCGTCAGGCAGGCGCCGCTGACGGCCACCGAGTCGCCCGGCGAGAGCTCGCCGGCGAGCGGCGAGGCGACCTCGATGACGGCGGCACCGTCGGCGCCATGCGCGAGTGAGACGACGTCCCCGACGGATTCGACCAGGCCCGTGAACATCACCACTCCCGAAGGCGCGCGGAGATCAGCAGATCCTCCCCGACGCGCTCGCAGTCGAGCGTCAGCGCGCTGATCGCCTCGGCGATCCGCTCGACGCCCTCGCCCTCGAGCGGGTCGCGCGCGCTCCGTCCGCCGAGCAGCATCGGCGCGAGGAAGAGGCGAACCTCGTCGATCTCACCGGCGTCGAGGAACGCGCCCGCGAGGTGCGGGCCGCCCTCGAGCAGGATCGAGGCGATCCCCTGCGCGCCGAGCTGGTCGAGACCCGAGCGGATCCGCGCCGGCTCGTTCTCCCCCGTCGCGACGATCACCTCGGATCCGGCCGCCTCGAGGGCGTCGGTGTCGGCGCGGGCGGCGGCGCGCGAGACGACGACCGTCAGCGGCACCTCGGAGACCCCCTCGACGAGCTGGGAGGAGAGCGGCAGGCGGGCGAGTGAGTCGAAGACGACACGGCGCGGCTGGCGGTGGACGTTCTCGACGCGCGCCGTCAGCTGCGGGTCGTCGGTCAGCGCCGTTCCGATCCCGATCACGACGGCGTCGACGGAGGCCCGCCAGTGATGGGCGAGCTCGCGGCTTTCGACGCCCGAGATCCACTTCGAGTCGCCGTCGCGCGTCGCGACCTTTCCGTCGAGCGTCATCGCCGATTTGAAGAGCACCCACGGGCGGCCCGTGCGGGCGTGCTTGCGAAAGGCCTGGTTGAGCAGCCGCGCGCTGCGCGCCAGCTCGCCGTCGGCTACGACGACCTCGACGCCCTCGTCGCGCAGGATTCCAAGGCCGCGACCTGACGCCTTCTCGGTCGGGTCGTCGCTGGCGACGACGACGCGGCGGATCCCGGCGGCGAGGATCGCCTCGGTGCAGGCCGGCGTGCGGCCCTGGTGGCAGCAGGGCTCTAGTGAGACATAGAGCGTCGCGGCGGTCAGGTCGGCGCCGTGGCAGGCCTCGATCGCGTTGACCTCGGCGTGCGCGCCGCCGATCTCCCGATGCCAGCCCTCGCCGACGACCTCGTCATCGATCGCGATGACCGCGCCGACGACGGGGTTCGGGTTGGTCCGCCCAGTCCCGTTGCGAGCGAGCTCGATCGCGCGCTCAAGCAGCTCGAGATCGGTCTGCGTGCAGGTCTGCATGTCCACTCCGAAGCATACGGCGGCGACTCAGCGCTTCGGGCGATGTGCAGGCTTAACTGCGCGCCTGTGCCGCGTCACGCCGCCGCAGGCGCCGCCGTGGAGCTTGTAGACCCTGACGAGCGGGCCGGGGCGCGTGTAGGCGGCCGGGTAGTAGTCGAAGGACCAGTCGAAGTTGAAGCCGACGTCCGTACGCCCGCCCGAGAGCGGCGACGCCTGGAAGACGATCCGCCCAGCGGCGGCGAGCGCGCGGTAGTAGCCGACGGCCTGTGGCACGGCCGACGGGTCGGCTTGCGCCCGCCCCTCCTCGGTTGACCCCGTCACGACGTAGCAGTAGTCGTCGCGAAGGTAGAGCTGAACGAGCGCCGGCGAGAGCGTCCGCTCGTAGTTCTCGAGCGCAACCGGTTTGCCGGCGAGGACGTAGAGGATGCCGCGCTTGCCGATGTGGGTCCGAAGGTCGGTTAGGGCGTTCCAGGGCGCCGTCCAGTTGTCGGGCGCCCTGGCGGCCTTCGGGACGATCGGCTCGATCGCGATCCGCGCGCCCGCCGGGACGTGCGCGAGCAGCCACGCCCTGGCGAGGTTGCGCGTGTCCGGGCGCGAGTTGACGACCCCCGAGTGGACGCTGTAGGCGGCGCCCTGCACGCACAGCGCCGCGGCGCCGAGGACGACGAGCGCTGCCTCGATCCGCCCGCGGCCGCGAGCGGCGAGCTCGGCAAGCGCCGTCGCCGCGAACGCCGCAAGCAGGCAGACCAGCGGGATCACCGGCATCACCCAACGCCCGAAGTAGCGACCCTCCAGACCCATGAAAACGAGGTAGCCGGCCAGCGCCGGGACGAGCGCCGCGAAGGTCCACCACCAGCGGCGCGCCAGCAGACCGAGCGCGCCGAGGGCGGCCGCGATCGCGGGGATCCAGCCGACGCCCCAGGTCAGCGTCCAGAGGTAGTAGAGGATGCCGCTGCCGTGAGTCAGGCCGAGCTTGCCGTTGACCTCGCCGCTCTCGTTGGACTGATGCGCGAGCTGGTTGATGAAGGTGTGGAAGTCGGCGACCGCGTAGGGGTTCGCGGCGATGAAGGCGGCCAGCGCGAGCAGCCCGGCGAGTGGCAGCCAGACCGCCACGACCAGGCGCCGCTCAGCTTCGCCGAGACGCGAGCACGCCGCGACGATCAGCGGCAGAGCGACGATCCCGCCGGTGTACTTGGTCGCCGCGGCGAGTCCGAGCCCCACGCCCGCGATCGCGTAGTCGCGGCGGCGCCCGTCGCGCAGGATGCCGGCGCTGCCCCACAGCGAGAGGCAGACGGGCGCCAGAAGCGCCGAGTCGTTGACGGCGAGCTTGCCGTAGAAGACGCTCAGGAAGGCGACCGCCAGCACGGCGCTCGCGATCAGGCCGGTGCGGCGATCGAAGAGCCGCGCGCCGGTCAGATAGAGCAGCCACACGCCGATCGTCCCGAGCACCGCCGAGGCGACGCGGGCGAGCAGCCAGATCGGCGTCGAGTCGGCGGAGTGGTAGATCCGCGACGCCCCCGAGCCATGGGCGATCTCGAAGAGGCCGGCGAGCAGATAGGTGAAGAGCGGCGGATTGTTGAAGTAGCCGGGGTTGAGGTTGCCGCCGAGCATCGCCATCGCGCGGGGCACGAAGTTCTGCGCCTCGTCGACGTTGTAGGCCCATGGGAGGCCGCTTGTGTCACCCCACAGCCGAAGCGCCAGCGCGACCGCCAGAACCACCGCCACCGCGGCGCCGTAGCGGATGTCGACGCGCTCGCGAGTCGTCAACAGCGCGCGTAGGCCGCGTAGTACTGCGTCTGGGCGACCTTGTGGAAGCCGATCTGGGTGAGCGTCGTCGTGTCCTGGTCGAGCGGGCTGTCGTTGGGGCTCGTCAGGGCGTAGCGGGCCACCGCCAGCGCGAGCGGGTAGAGGGCGACGCCGTGCTGCTCGGCGTCATAGAGGGCCGGATGGCCCTTGTCGAGCTCGTAGCGCGCGTTCCCGCGATCGATCACGCCGCCTGTCCCGCGGTTGAGGATCAGGCGCGTTTCGGGGATCAGCTTGTGATCGGGCACCGACACGGCCCCGCAGCCGAGTGCCTTCTTGACCGCCGGCTTGTTGAGGATCGCGACGAGCGAGGTGTGGCCGCTGTCGCGGAAGCCGAGCTCGGTCTGGATCTTTGCGATGCTGAGCGTCGAGGCGGCGAGGTAGACCCCGAGTGAGACGAGCGCGAGCGAGCCGAGCGCCCACAGCTTGCGCAGCAGCCCGTGCTCGAGCATCGTCCAGCCCGACAGCGCGAAGGCGCAGAAGATCAGGACCATGACGGCCGGCATCAGCAGGTAGCGGTCGATTACCGACAGCCCCGCTCCGGCGAGGACGACGAAGGTCCCGATCCCGCTCATCAGGACGACGAAGGGGGCGAGCATGCGGCGCGGTACGAACCACGCGCTGAGAACGATGCCGGCGATCGCGCCGGCGACGACCGGCGACTTGGCGAGGACGATCAGGTAGTGCATCAGCGTCCCGGGGAGCTGCGCGAGCGGAACCGTGCGCCCGAGCGCCACGGCCGTGTTCTGCGTGCTGGTCAGCGAGTGCAGCGGCTTGCCGGTGACGATCCAGTCGAGGCCGACCCAGATCACCGGGCCGGCGGCGGCGATCGCCGCCCAGCCGAGCCGCCGCGGCCAATCGGCCTTCGGGAAGCACCACAGCCAGTAGAGGCCGACGAGCAGCCACGCGTCGGGTCTGATCAGCTCCGCCGCTAGCAGCAGGACGAACACCGGCGTGCCGCGCCGCGGCCGTTCGATCTCGAGCGCCGCCGCCCAGACGATCGCCGCGCAGTAGGTGATGTCGACGTAGCCGCG
>DATGHN010000166.1:0-6179 GCA_035308005.1 Solirubrobacteraceae bacterium | reverse complement strand
ACGCGGCCGCGCGAACCGCGCCGCCACCGGCGAACCCTCAGATCTCCCCGCGGCGGTAGCCCGGGAGCTCGATCGCGACGCGCGCGCCGCCCAGCGGCGAGGGCTCGACCCACGCGCGGCCGCCCTGGGCGTCGACGATCGCGCGCACGATCGCGAGCCCCAGGCCGGTGCCGCCGGCCGAGCGGGCGCGCGAGGGATCGGCGCGGTGGAAGCGGTCGAAGACGCGGTCGCGCTCGGTCTCGGCGATCCCCGGCCCGTCGTCGTCGACCCAGATCAGCGCGCGCCCGTCGGCCGCCTCGCTTGAGCCGAGCTCGATGCGCCCCCCCGCCGCCGTCTGCTCGGCGGCGTTTCGGAGCAGATTTCGCAGCGCCTGCGCGAGGCGGTCGGGGTCGGCGTTGAGGAGCCCGGGGGTGTGCACGTCGAGGCTCAGATCGCGGTCGGTGGTTGGGCGGGCGCTCTCGATCAGGTCGCTGAGGAAGGACTCGAGCGGGACCGGCTCGCGGCGGATGAAGCGCGACTCGTCGGTGTGCGCGAGCAACAGCAGGTCCTCGGTCAGGCGCGTCATGCGGTCGACCTCGGCCTGGACGAGGCCCTGCACGCGGCGGATCTCGGCGGCGTCGGGGCGCTCGCGGCGGGCGAGCACCTCGAGCTGCCCGCGAATCGCCGTCAGCGGCGTGCGCAGCTCGTGCGAGGCGTCGGAGACGAAGGCCTGCTGGCGCGCGAAGGCCTCCTCGAGGCGGTCGAGCATGTGGTCGAAGGCGTCGGCGAGGATCCGCGTCTCGTTCGGCGGCCCGCGGTACTCGATCCGCGGCGAGAGGTCTCCGGCGTCGACGCGCGCGGCGATCCGGGCCATCCGCCGAAGCGGCCTGGCGAACCCGGCCGCCAACAGGACGCCGGCCAGCAGCGCCACCGCTAGCGTGGCCGAGCCGCCGATCGCGAAGCTGCGGGTGATCCCGTCGGTGGCGTCGTCGACCGGCTGCAGAGACTGCGCGACCGCGATCCGCGCCTGCGTGCCGCCGGACAGCGTGAGCGTGGACATGTAGACGCGCAGGCCGGCGTCGGCCTGTGACATGTGGGGCGTCGAGAATCCGATCGGGCTGCTTCGCAGCGCGCGCGAGAACGCCGCCGCGTCCCTGGGCTCGGAGACCGTGTCGAGGAGCTCGGGGTGGTTGCTCGCGATCGGCTCGCCGGGGACGATCGCGTAGAGCAGCGTCGAGGAGGAGGAGAACGGCTGGGTGCGGACGTAGCGCGCCGCGCGCGCCGCGGCGGCGCGTGCGCTGACGGTGGCGTGGGGAGGGGTGAGTGCCGCGGCGAAGGCCTGCGACTGTGCGTTGAGCGCGCGGTCGACCTCACCGCGCAGGCGCGAATCGGCCTCGCGGTAGACGACGATGAAGGTGACAACGAAGGCCAGGACGAGGACGCCGCAGAGCGCCAGCGACAGGCGCCAGCGAAGCGACCGCGGGCGAAGGCGCGCGATCAGGGCTCTACGCACGGCTCGGCGCGAGCCGGTAGCCGACCGAGCGCACCGTGACGATCGGTGCCGGGGAGCCGGGGAGCGAGAGCTTGCGCCGCAGGTAGCTGACATAGACCTCGACGATGTTGGTGCCCGGGTCGTGCGAGTAGCCCCAGACGGCGCTCAGGATCTGCTCGCGCGAGAGGACGTTCTGGGGGTGGCGCATGAAGTAGGCGAGCAGCTCGAACTCCTTGCTCGAAAGCGTCACTTCGACGCCGTCTCGGGTCACGCGGCGCGACAGCAGGTCGAGCTCGATGCCGAGCGCCAAAAGGCGCGTCGGGGCGTTCTGGGATGGCATCCGCAGGTGGGCGCGAACGCGCGCGGCGAGCTCGTCGAAGGCGAACGGCTTGGTCATGTAGTCGATCGCGCCGGCGTCGAGGCCCTCGACGCGGTCGTCGATGCCGCTTCGGGCGGTCAGCATGATCACGCGCTGGTCGGGCTTGTTGCGGCGCAGCTCCCGCAGCAGGGCGACGCCGTCGAGTGTCGGCAGCATGCGGTCGAGGACGATCAGCGCGAAGTCCTCGGCGAGGGCCTGCTTGAGCGCCTCGCCGCCGTCGGTCGCGACTGCGACCGCGTAGCCTTCGGCCTTCAGGCCGTGCTCGATGAAGTCGGCAATCGCAGGTTCGTCTTCGGCGACGAGGATCCGCACCGGCTGAGCCTAGCTCAGCTTTCTAGGGCTGCGGGGGACTTGCGCCGATGAGCTCCGCAAAGGAGCCGAGCGGAACGTCCGCCGCGGGGCGCGGGTCGGCGAACAGGTAGCCCTGGCCGAAGCTGCAGTCGGCGCGCTTGAGCTCGGCCAGCTGCTGGGTGTCCTCGACGCCTTCGGCGACGACGCTGATCGCAAGCTCTCGCGCCGCGGCGGTGACGGCGATCAGGATCGCGCGGTCGCGCGGCTCGCCGTCGCCGCTGAGAACGCTGACGAAAGCCCGGTCGAGCTTGATCACATCGACCGGGAGCTGGCTGAGGTGGCGCAGGGAGGAGTAGCCGGTTCCGAAGTCGTCGAAGGCGATCTTGATTCCCAGCTCGCGCAGCTCGGTGAGCTTGGCCGCGGCGCCGACCGGGTCCGAGAGGACCGCCGTCTCGGTGATCTCGAGCGTCAGCGCCTCGGCGGAGACGCCGGCCTTCAGCAGCTGCTCGGAGACCGTCGCCTTGACGTTGTCGAGCGTCAGCTGGCGGGGGGAGAGGTTGACCGACACGCCGACGTCGTGGCCGGCGGCGCGCCACTGGGCGACCTGCGCGAGCGCGGTGCCGAGGACCCACGCGCCAAGCTCGACGATGACGCCGTTCTCCTCGGCCAGCGGAATGAACTCGGCGGGCGAGATGAGGCCCCATTGCGGGTGCTGCCAGCGCAGCAGCGCCTCGCAGGAGACGACCGCGCCGTCGCGCAGCGAGACGACGGGCTGGTAGTTGACGCTGAATTCGCCGCGGGCGATCGCCGCCCGCAGGTCGCGCTCGATGCCGAGGCGGCGGTCGACGGCGCCGCGCAGCTCGCTGTCGAAGATCGCGAAGCGGTTGCGCCCGGTCGACTTGGCGCGGTACATCGCGATGTCGGCCTCGCGGATCAGGCGGTCGGCGGCCTTGGTCTCATCATGCGCGGTCGCGAGGCCGACGCTCGCCGACACGCTGACCGTTCCCGAGCCGAGCTCGAAGGGCCGCGTGAAGGCCTGCAGGACCCGGCGCGCGACGGCGACGGCCTCGTAGTCGCTTTCGAGCAGCTCGAGCAGGATCGCGAACTCATCGCCGCCGATACGCCCGACGACGTCGCCGGCGCGGACCGCTTCGCGAAGGCGGCGCGAGGCCTCGGCGAGGAGGTGGTCGCCCGCCTCGTGGCCGATCGAGTCGTTGATCTGCTTGAAGGAGTCGAGGTCGATGAAGAGGACGCCGAGATGGAGCGTCGAGCGGCCGTGGCGCGCGAGCGCGCGCGCCAGTTCGTCGCTGAAGACCTCGCGGTTGTGAAGGCCGGTCAGCGGGTCGCGGCCGACGCGGTGCTCGAGGCGCAGCCACTCCGTGACGTCCTTGGCCGAGGCGTACCAGTGGTCGCCGTGGGCGCTGCCGCTCCATAGCAGCGAGCGCCAGCTGCCGTCGGCGTGGCGGTGGCGCGCGAGCAGCTCTACGTAGCCCTCCTGCCAGCCGCCCGCGCCGCCCGAGCCCGACGCCCGGCGCACGGCCTGGGTCGGGTCGTGGGGGTGCAGGCAGTCCATCAGCGAGCGCCCGATCAGCTGCTCGGGCGGATAGCCGAGGACGCGCATGCAGGCCGGATTGACGGCGACGAAGCGAGCCTCGTCGTCGAGGATCGCGAGCAGGCTGCCGCTGTGGTTGAAGAGCTCCTCGAAGGCTTTCGGGGGCAGTTGCGCGTGCGCGTCCGTCGATGCCGCAGGCGGCACCCCTGTGGGGTCGTTGATGAGCCTGAGCGTCACGGTCGGTTGTGGATGCGGCCTTGCGCGGGCCGCCCGTTCGCTGCGCGCACAGAAAGCATCGACATCGGCGCGCGCGGCCTTGAATTGCCGGCCTGCCGCGCGGTGTTCGCGCTCGAGTCGGCTGTGCGAGGGTTTAGAATCGACGGTCATGGTCCTGCGGGCCCGTTCCCGCTTGGTCGCACCCCTGCTCGCGGCCGCACTCGCGGTGGTAGTCGTTCTCACCGGAGGGCAGGGCGTCGACCTCGCGGCCGCCACGTATCGCGTCGAGCTCTTCGCGCGCAGCGGACTGACGCTCTGGGACAGCCAGTGGTACGGCGGCCATTGGACGTTCGACTACTCGGTCCTGTTCGCCCCGATCGGCTGGCTGACGGGGATCCCGGTGATGGAGGTCATCTGCGTCGCGCTCGCGTCGTGGGCCTTCGATCGCCTCGCCTTCGGGCGCTTCGGCCGCGCCGGTCGTGCGGGGGCGATCGTCTTCGCGATCGGGACGGTCGTGCAGGTCGCGATCGGCCAGGAGCCCTACCTGCTTGGCGAGACGCTGGCGCTGCTGGCGCTCGTCGCCTCGCGCACCGGCGTGTGGCCGCTGGCGCTGCCGCTTGCGATCTCGGCGTCTCTTGCGAGCCCGCTGGCCGGCGGCTTTTTGGCGATGGTCGCTGCGGCCTGGGCGATCGGCAGCTGGCCGCGGCGGCGCTACGCCGCGGTCGCCCTCGCGGGTGCCGCGGCGCTGCCGGTGCTCTTGATCGAGGTGCTCTTCCCGGGGCTTGGGCCGGCGCCCTTCTCGCCGCTCAACTTCGTCGGCATGCTCGCCGCTTGCGTGCCGATCGGGATCGTCGTCTGGCGGCGCGACCGAGCGCTCGCCGCCGGCGTCGTGCTCTATGCGCTTTCGTGCATCGTCGCCTTCGCGGTGCCGAGCGCGATCGGCGCAAATGTGACGCGCTTTGGGATCTGCTTCGGGGTCGCGCTGGTGGTGATCCTCGCCTGGGAGCAGCCGCGCGGGCGGGCGCTGCTTGCCGCCGCCGCGGTGCCGCTCGCGCTCGCGCAGTGGGTTCCGGCGCGCTTCGCGCTGCTCGGCTACGGCAACCCCTCCTTCCAGTCGGCCTACTACCAGCCGGTGCTGCGCTACCTCGAGCGCGCCGATCGACCGCTCGGGCGGATCGAGGCGGTGCCGACCGCCGACCACTGGGAGTCGGCCTACATCGCTCCCTACCTGCCGCTCGCGCGCGGCTGGGAACGTCAGCTCGATACCGAGAACAACGCGCTGTTCTACACACCCGGGGTGCTGACGAAGGCGCACTACCTATCGTGGCTGCAGGCCAACGGCGTCCGCTTCGTCGCGCTCCCGGACGCCCCGCTCGACTACGCGGCGAAGGTCGAGGGGCGGCTGCTTCGCTCCGGCGTGCCGGGACTTGTGCCGGTCTGGCAAAACGCCCATTGGCGGGTCTGGCGTGTGCGCGGAGCGCCGGGGCTGATCAGCGGGCCGGCGCAGCTGATCTCATCGAGCGGTGAGGACGTGCAGCTGAAGATCACCGCGCCCGGATCGGTCGTCGTGCGCGAACGCTACGTGCCGGACTGGCACGTCGTGAAGGGCGCGGGCGCGGTCAGCGAGGCGCCCGGCGGCTGGGTGCGGGTCACGGCGCGTCGCGCCGGCGCGCTCGAGCTGCGGATCGCCCTTTAGCGCTCGTTCACTGCTGCGCGCAACTATCGGTGCTCTGATGGGCCGCCTGCCGCTGACTTCGATCGTCGCCGCCTGTTTCGGCGGTGCGGTCGCTGCCGTGATCTTCGTCGCCGCGGCGCCCGCGCCGCGGACTGTCACGCGCACCGTTGCGGCGACGACGACTGTCGCCGCGGGCGCGCTCGCCGCCGACAGCGCGACGCACGACACCCTTGCACACGAGATCTACGCGCACGCCGCGCCGAGCGTCGTGGCGATCGCGGCCAGCTCGCAGAGCGGCTTCTTCGACGCGACGCAGAGCGACACCGGGTCGGGGATCGTCGTCAGCGCCAAGGGCCTGATCCTCACCAATAACCACGTGGTGGCCGGTGCCACCGCGATCACGGTGCAGTTCGGCGGCAGCGGCGGCGCGACGCGGCGCGCGCACGTCGTCGGCGTCGACGCCTCGAATGACCTGGCGCTGCTGTCGGTCAAGCCGGCCGGGCTTCAGCTGACGGCGCTTCGCTTCGGCGACTCCTCGAAACTCGTGGTCGGCGACCCGGCGTTCGCGATCGGCAACCCGTTCACCTACGACCAG
>DATGHN010000165.1:0-12762 GCA_035308005.1 Solirubrobacteraceae bacterium | reverse complement strand
TGCTGGATGCGCGACGCCACCTTCACGCTGTGGGGGCTGCACGCGCTCGACCTCGACTGGGAGGCCAACGACTTCATGGAGTACGTCGCGGACCTCCCGCGCAACCGCGACGGCACGCTTCAGATCATGTACGGGATCGGCGGCGAGCGGAACCTCAAGGAGACGACGCTGCGCCACCTCAAGGGCTACGTCGGCTCGCGCCCGGTGCGGGTCGGCAACGGCGCCTTCACGCAGCGCCAGAACGACGTCTTCGGCGCGGTGCTCGACTCCGTCTACCTCCACACCAAGCGCCACGACCACATCCACGACCGCCTGTGGCCGGTCCTCTCAGACCAGGTGGCCAACGCCTGGCGCGTGTGGCGCAAGACCGACCAGGGCATCTGGGAGGCGCGCGGAAAGCCGCAGCACTACGTCTCCTCGAAGCTGATGTGCTGGGTCGCGCTCGACCGCGGCGCGCGACTGGCCGAGCTGCGCGGCGAAGGCGACCTCGCCAAGCGCTGGCAGGACGGGGCCGACACGATCCGCGCGGACATCCTCGAGAAGGGCGTCGACAGCCGAGGCGTCTTCGTCCAGCACTACGGCACCGACGCCCTCGACGCCTCGACGCTCCTCGTCCCGATCGTTCGCTTCCTGCCGCCGAGCGACAACCGCGTGCGCGCCACGGTGCTCGCGATCGCCGACGAGCTGAGCGATCACGGGTTGATCCTCCGCTACAGGACCGCCGAAACCGACGACGGGCTGCACGGCGAGGAGGGGACGTTCCTGATCTGTTCCTTCTGGATGGTCTCGGCGCTTTCGGAGATCGGCGAGAAGGAGCGCGCCAAGGAACTCTGCGAGCGGCTGCTCTCGCACGCCTCGCCACTTGGCCTCTACGCAGAGGAGCTCGACGCGAAGTCCGGCCGCCATCTCGGCAACTTCCCGCAGGCCTTCACGCACCTCGCGCTGATCAACGCCGTGTCGCACGTCGTTTCAGACGAGCGTTGAAGCAAAACATGCGGGTGGTGACGCGGACGCCCGCGCCTGTCATGGTGGTTGGCTCCCGTGGCCGAGACCCAGCGCGAATCGGAGCCTGAGAGCCCGACGGTCGAAACTGAGCCCGCGAGCGGCCTGCGCCGCGCGGGGGCGATGGATCCGTGGGATCAGAGCGCCCGCTCGACGGCCACGCCGTTCGACGATCGCGTCGCACGCACGTCGCCGTTCCCGCCGATCGCCGACTACGCGTTTCTCGCCGACTGCCACACGGCGGCGCTGGTCGCGCCGGACGGCACCGTCGAGTGGCTGTGCCCGCCGCGGTTCGATTCGCCGAGCGTGTTCGCCGCGATCCTCGATCGCGGCGCCGGGGGATTCCGTCTCGGGCCATCCGGCATGGGTGTTCCCGCGGGCCGCCGCTACGAGCCGGGCACCAACGTGCTCGAGACGACCTGGCAGACGGCGACCGGATGGGCGCTCGTCCGCGACGCGCTGATCATCGGCACCTGGCGCGAGCGCGAGGCCGGCGCAACGACCGCTCACACGCGCCCGCCGGCCGATCACGACGCCTACCACGTGCTCGTTCGCACGATCGAGTGCTTCCATGGCTCGATCCAGGTCGAGCTGCTCTGCGAGCCGATGTTCGACTACGGCCGCACCCCCGGCACCTGGACACCGGTCCCAGGCGACCCGCAGGCCTTCGACGCCGTCGGAGCGGGGCGCACGCTGCGCCTCCACAGCGACCTCCAGCTCGGCATCGAGGGCGTCTCGGCGCGGGCCCGCCATCGCCTCTCAAAGGGCGACCGCCGCTTTTGCGCGCTGTCGTGGTCGCGGATGCTCGACGGGCCTCGGACCTTCGAGGAGGCCGCAGCGAGCCTCGACTACACCGCCGAGTACTGGCGCAACTGGCTTGACACGGGCACCTTCCCCGACCACCGCTGGCGCGCGCAGCTGCAGCGCTCGGCGCTCGTCCTGAAGGGCCTGACGTATGCGCCGACCGGCGCTGTCGTCGCGGCGCCGACAACCTCGCTGCCCGAGACGCCCGGCGGCCAGCGCAACTGGGACTACCGCTTCACGTGGATGCGCGACGCGACGCTCACCCTGTGGGGGCTTTCCTCGCTCGGCCTCAGCTGGGAGGCCGACGACTTCATCCAGTACGTGGCCGACCTCGAGCGAAACAGCGACGGCTCGCTGCAGATCATGTACGGCGTCGCCGGCGAGCGCGATCTGACCGAGCAGACGCTCGACCACCTGACCGGCTACGAGGGCGCCCGCCCCGTCCGGATCGGCAACGGCGCCGCCAAGCAGCGCCAGAACGACGTCTACGGAGCGGTCCTCGACTCGCTGTACCTGCACACCAAGCGCTACGGCCATAGCTCCGAGCGGCTGTGGCCGGTCATCGAGGCCCAGGCCGAGCGCGCCGCGTCGGTCTGGCGCGAGCCCGACCACGGGATCTGGGAGGCACGTGGCGAGTCGCGCCACTACGTCTCCTCGAAGCTGATGTGCTGGGTGGCGCTCGATCGAGCGGCGCGCCTTGCGGCGCGACGCGGGCGCGAGCCGCTTGCCGACCGCTGGCGCCGCGTCGCCAACGAGATCCACGCCGACATCTGCGATCGGGGCGTCGACGAGCGCGGCGTCTTCGTCCAGCACTACGACACGGTCGCACTCGACGGCTCGAACCTGCTGATCCCGCTGGTTCGGTTCCTGCCGGGCGACGACCGGCGCGTGCGCGCGACGGTGCTGGCGATCGAGCGCGAGCTGACCGAGCAGGGGCTCGTTCTGCGCTACCGCGCCGACCAGACCGACGACGGGCTCGAAGGCGCCCACGAAGGATCGTTTTTGATGTGCTCGTTCTGGCTCGTCTCGGGACTGCTCGAGATTGGCGAGCGCCGTCGCGCGCGGGCGCTCTGCGAGCGGCTGCTGGCACTCGCGTCGCCGCTCGACCTCTACGCCGAAGAGCTCGATCCGCTGAACGGGCGCCACCTCGGAAACTTCCCGCAGGCCTTTACGCACCTCGCGCTGATCAACGCCGTCCTGCACGTGATCCGCGACGAGGAAGCCGCGCCGCTCGCCGCCTAGTGGCCCCGACCGAAATGTTTCCCCCGAAATGTCGGCTCCTGGATGCCGTCCGGCGGCGTCCTCGCTCGCGCCAAGGCCACAGGCGACCAACGGCTGCGCCGTCGGTGCCCCCGCTCCCTGCGTCCTTGCCGGTCGACCCCAGTAGCTCGCCACAGGCTGTGTTTCAGGCAAAACATTCCGGTCGGAGCCACTAGCCCAGGCGCTGCGCCTCGGCCGCGAGCCGCGGCATGACGGTGCGGGCAAACTCGCGCAGCGTCTCCGGCGAGTTGTCGCGATCGATCAGCAGCACGTACTCGACGCCGCCCTCGCGCAGCCGCTCGAGCCGCGCCACGCACTCCTCGGCGTCGCCGATGATCGCCCCGGCCTCGGTGGCGGCGCGGATGTCGGAGGTGTAGTCGGCCGCCATGCGGTTGCGCGGGCCGCGCTCGTCGTTGGTCAGCTTCGCGACCTCGGCGAAGAGCTCGACGCGCTCGCGGATCGCCCGCTCGCGCTCCTGCGGCCCGTCGACCAGGTGCAGCGAGCGGGTCACCGCGACGTCGGTTACCGGGTCGTACGCGCCGCCGTTCTCGACCACGCGCTCGCGGTAGGTCGCCACGCGCTCGGCGGTCGTCTCGAAGCTCCCGACCTGGTCGAGGAGCAGCTTGAAGCCATTGTCGGCCGCGGCGGTGAGGCTCGGGCGGCTTCCGGCACCGACCCACACCGGAGGATGCGGCGACTGGGCGGTCGCTGGCTCGACGAGGACGTCGTCGTAATGCCAGAAGCGGCCGTGGTGAGACCAGCGGCCCTGCGCCGTCCAGCCGCGCAGGATCACGGCGAGCGCCTCCTCATAACGTTCGGCCGCCTCGTCCATCGACTGTACGAAGCCCGCGAACTCTGCGGCGCGGAAGCCTCGGCCGACGCCGAAGTCAAGCCGTCCGTTGGACAGCACGTCCAGGGTGGCGGCCTGCTCTGCGAGCAGCAGGGGGTCGTGCCAGGGCAGGACCGTCACGGCTGTACCGAGTCGCAGCCGCGAGGTGCGGGCGGCTAGATGGGCGAGCAGAGTGAGCGGTTGCGACGCCTGGCCGATCCCGGTGAAGTGGTGTTCGGTCAGGAAGACGCTCGCGAAGCCGAGCTCCTCGGCCAGAACCGCGTAGTCGGCGAAGCGGTGGTAAGCGTGCTCGAAGCCGGCCCTGTCGGGCCCCGCGGCCGGCCCGCCGAACAGTCCGAATCGCACGTGCGCCACCCTACCGGCACCCCCGCCCCGTCCGTGACCGCGTGCGCGGGCTTTAGACTGGAGGACGTGTCGACCGAGACCCTTCGGCCTGTGCAGCGCTGGCACTGCGAGTCCTGCGGCTACATCTACGACGTGGCCGACGGCGATCCCGACGGCGGAATCCCCCCGGGAACCGCCTTCGAGGATATCCCCGACACCTGGTTCTGCCCGGTTTGCGGGGCGCGAAAGCGCGACTTCACCCCCTACGAGGACTGAGTTGGCAAACCCCGCCAAACAGCTCCCGCCATTGCAGCGCGCGATCGTCCGGGCGACCGGGGCGCGGCTGTGCTTCGGCGCCCCGGTCGAGCTCGGCAAGCGCACCGTGATTCCCGTCGCGAGCCTGCGCACCGCCGGTGGCTGGGGCTTCGGAAACGACCCGCAGAGCGGCGACCGTCTCGGCGGCGGCGGAGGCGGGGCGATCGACGCCCGCCCGGTCGGCTTCATCGAGATCACCCCCGACGGCGCGCGCTTTCAGCGCATCTACGACGGCCGGATGGCGCTGCGGGCGCTCGCGGTCGGCTCGCTCGCGGTGCTCGTCGCCGGTCGTGTCGTGCGCCGCCGTCGCATCCCTCCAGCTCTCCTCGCGCGCGTGCCGCTACCCCGGCGCCTAGGCCGCGGCGGCTCCGCTCAGGCGAGCCAGCCCTCGTAGGCCAGCCTCGAGCCCGCCGCCGCGAGCGCCTCAGCGGTCAGCGGGGCGACCTCCTCGAGAACAGCGACCTCCACCTCGCCGAGTCGTTCGAGCGTGGCGCGGTTCGATAGCTCGAGCTGCCCCGGCCGCGCCGGCCAGGGCGTCAGCACGACGGCCCGCACGTCGAGGCCGCCGGCGCGAGCCGCCTCGAGCGTCAGCAGCGTGTGGTTGATCGTGCCAAGTCCCGGCCGGGCGGCGATGACGACGCCGAGGCCGAGCTCGGCGGCGAACCGCCGCACGTCGTAGCCCGGCGCGATCGGCACGAGCAACCCGCCGATCCCCTCGACGATCAGAGGCCTCGAGCCCTCGAGCGTCGCGGCGACGAGCGCGGCGACGTCGATCGGCGTGCCGGCCAGCTCCGCCGCCAGATGCGGCGAGACCGCCGGCCCGTAACGCAGCGGCGAGACGATCTCGCGCGCTTCGCCGCCGGCCAGCGAGAGGATCTCATCGTCGTGGGGCCCGGCCTCGTCGAGCCCCGTTAGGAGCGGCTTTCGCGCGCGCACCGGCTCGCCCCGCGAGCGCAGGCTCGCGACGAGGGCGGCGCTCAGGACGGTCTTGCCGGCGCCGGTGTCGGTCGCGGTGACGAAGCAGCCGCGCGCCACGGCGGCCCAGCCCCTACGCCGCGCGGGCGACGGGCTCAGCCGCCACGGCGGCGCCCGACAGCGTGACGCGCGCCTCCTCGGCGGCGGCGGCGATCGCCGCGGCCGCGGCGGCGAGCTCGGCGGAGGTGTGCGAAGCCATCACGGTCAGTCGCAGGCGCGAGCTCCCCTCGGGCACCGTCGGCGGGCGGATCGCCTGCGCAAAGACGCCGCGCGCGAGAGCTCCGGCCGAAACTCGCAGAGCGGCCTCGGCGGAGCCTGCGACGAGCGGCACGATCTGGGTTTCGCCTGCCGGCGCCTCGATCCCGGCGGCGCGCAGCTCCTGGCGCAGCAGGGCGGCCATCGCCTGGAGCTTCTCCGGGCGAAGCGGCTGCGCGACGAGCAGCGCGAGCGCCGCCTCGGCGGCCGCGACGGCCGGCGGCGGCGGGGCGGTCGAGTAGATCAGGCTCCGCGCGCTGTTCTGCAACAGCTCGACGATCTCTCGGCTCGCGCAGGCATAGCCGCCGTAGGACCCAAGCGCCTTGCTCAGCGTGCCGACGATCACATCGACCTGCTCCTCCAGTCCGGCCGCGGCCACCGCGCCGCGCCCGCCCGGCCCAAGCGCTCCGGTCGCGTGCGCCTCATCGACAACCACGCGAGCGCCGTGGCGCTGGGCGAGCTCGACGATCCCGCTCAGCGGCGCGACGTCGCCGTCCATCGAGAAGACGGAGTCGGTGACGATCACGTCTCCCGCGCGGCCGTGCTCGCGCAGCGCCCACTGGAGGTGGTCGAGGTCGCAGTGGCGATAGACGAAGACCTCGGCCCGTGCCAGGCGGCAGCCGTCGATGATCGAGGCGTGGTTGAGCGCGTCGGAGAAGATCGTCTGGCCGGCGCCGCCCAGCGCGGTGAGCACGCCGATATTCGCCAGGTAGCCGGAGCCGAACAGCGTGCAGGCCTCGGTCGCCTCGAACTCCGCAAGGCGCCGCTCGAGCCGCTCATGGATCGTCATCGTCCCCGACACCAGGCGCGAGGCGCCGGCGCCGACACCCCAGCGCATCGCCGCATCCGCCGCGGCCTCGCGCACGCGCGGGTGGTCGGCGAAGCCGAGGTAGTTGTTGGAGCACATCAGCAGCACCGGCGTGCCGTCGAGCAGCACGCGCGGCCCCTGCGGTCCGCTGATCAGCGTCGTGTGGCGATAGAGCCCTGCTTCGCGCAGCGCGTCGAGCTGGGCGGTGATGTCGCTCAACGCGCGGCCTTGGAGCGGTAGCGCAGCTGCGTCGAGGGGTCCCACAGCTTCAGCGGCAGCACGCCGTCGTCGGGATCGAGGTAGTCCTCGATCACGTCGGGCGTCTCGCCGCCGAGCCAGCCGGAGCGGTTATCCGGGCGCGGGTTCGCGCCGTTGTCGGGCTGGCGCGCGACGTTCAGCCCGTGGCGTTCGAACATCTCGCGATCCTCGGCGGGCGTCGCGCCGAGCGCGGTCAGGAAGTTGCCCATCATCACGCCGTTGAGCCCCGCCCGGACGGCCATCGGCGCGAGCTCGGCGAGGTTCTCGATCCGCCCGCCGCAGAGGCGGAACAGGGCGTCGGGAATGATCAGGCGGAAGATTGCGATCCACTTGACCGCGTCCCAGGGGTCCATCAGCTCGCGCTCGCCGAACTTCGTCCCGGCGCGCGGGATCAGCAGGTTGATCGGGACGCTCGTGGGGTTGATCGCGGCCAGCTGGAAGGCCATCTCGACGCGCTGCTCCGGCGTTTCGCCAAGGTTCAGGATGCCGCCGACGCAGGTCTCCAGACCGGCTTCGCGGACCGCGTCGATCGTGCGCAGGCGCGCCTCGTAGCGGACGGTGCTCGACACCTCCGGATAGAAGCTCTCGGCCGACTCGACGTTGTGGTGAACGCGCTGGACGCCCGCCTCGCGAAGCGCCCGCGCGCGCTCGACGGACATATGACCGATCGATGCGCAGCGCTTCAAGTTCGTGTTCGCGGCGACCAGGCGCGCCCCCTCGAGCACCTTCTCGAAGTCGCGCTTGGAGAGGCCCTGCCCCTGGGCGACCATGCAGAAGCGGTGTGCGCCGGCCGCCTCGGCGGCGCGGGCGTGCTCGAGCATCTGCTCGGGCTCCATCATCTTGTGCATCGGCGTGTCGGCGTCGGCGTAGCGTGACTGCGCGCAGAAGCCGCAGTCCTCGGCGCAGCCGCCGGACTTCGCGTTGACCAGCGAGCACATGTCGGTCGAGTCGCCGAAGCGCTCGACGCGCGCCTGCCAGGCGCGTTCGACCAGCGCCTCGATCTCGGAGTGCTCGGTCAGCTCGCCGAGCGCGAGCGCCTCCTCTGGCGTTATCAACGACGGCATCGCCGGCCGCCCACCCTACTCGAGCACCACGAGCGTGTCGCCCTCGTGAACCGACTGGCCCTCGCTGCAGCGGATCTCCGTGACCATCCCTGACTCCTCCGCCTCCACCGGCATCTCCATCTTCATCGACTCGAGTACGACGACCGTGTCGCCTTCGGACACCGAATCACCGACGGCGCATTCGATCTTCCAGACGACGCCGGTGATGTGCGCTGCGACCTCGGGCACCGAGCGCAGACAATATCTCGCGCTCCCGACGACGAAGCTAAGCTCCCCGCAGTGAGCGAGAAGCTCTCGAGCATGCGGGAGCAGGTCTACCGCGACCCGCGGCCCAAGGAGTACTTCGACCGCTTCCACGAGCGCGCCCGAAGCCGTGGTCCGAGCGCCGTCTACGACGCCGTCCGCGTGATCAGCTCGCTGTATGCGTGGACGCTTCTGCGCGCCCGCGCCTGGGGAGCGCAGAACGTGCCCGAGACCGGGGCGGCGATCCTCGCCCCCAACCACTTTTCCTACATGGACCACTTCCTGCTCGGCGTGTTCATCCGCCGCAAGGTCCGCTTCATGGGCAAGTCGCAGCTGTTCAGCCGCGGGATGCAATGGGTCTACATGCAGGGCGGGGTCTTTCCGGTCCGGCGCGGCGCGCGCGACGAGGAGACCTTCGTCACCGCCGAGACGATCCTCGCGCGCGGCGGCGTCGTCGCGATGTATCCCGAGGGCGGGCGCTCGCGGACCGGCAGCCTGTCCGAGCAGGCGCGGCCTGGGATCGGCCGCCTCGCGCTCGAAAGCGGTGCTCCCGTCGTCCCGGTCGCGATCCTCGGCTCCTCGAAGATCCGCAACTGGAAGCGGCTGAGCTTCCCGCGCGTGCGCGTCCAGTACGGCGAGCCGTTGCGCTTTCAGACCGAGTCCGAGCCAACGCGCGAGCGCCAGCAGGAGATCGCCGACGAGATCTTCGCCGAGATCCGCGCCCTCTACGCCCGCACGGGCGAGCGCCTCGGCGCCTAGGGTCGGCGCGGGCGAGCCTTTAGAGTGAGCGAGGTGAACATGCTTCGAGCCGCAGCCGTCCAGCTCAACGCGACCGCCGACCGCGAGGCGAACATCGCCGTCGCCGATCGCCTCACGCGCGAGGCCGCGCAGCGCGGCGCGCAGCTTGTCGTCCTGCCCGAGAAGTGGCCGCTGCTCGGGAGCGGCGCGCAGCTCACGGCGGGCGCCGAGCCGATCGACGGGCCGGCGATGAGCTGGGCGCGGGAGGCGGCGCGCGAGCTCAGCATCGAGCTGCTGGCCGGGTCCTTCACCGAGCTCCTCGGCGACGGGCGCCGCCAGAACACCTCGCTGCACATCTCACCCGACGGCGAGATCCGCTCGATCTACCGCAAGATCCACATGTTCGACGTCGTCGTCGGCGGCCACGAGTACCGCGAGTCAGAGCACGAGGACGCGGGCGATGAGATCGTCGTCTCGCGAACCGACGACGGCCTCGGCCTCGGCATGTCGGTCTGCTACGACCTGCGCTTCCCCGAGCTCTACCGGATCCTCGCGCTGCGCGGCGCGCGCGTGATCGCGGTGCCCGCCGCGTTCACGCTGGCCACGACGCGCGATCACTGGGAGACGCTGCTGCGCGCCCGGGCGATCGAGAACCAGGCGTTCGTGGTCGCGGCCAACCAGATCGGCGAGAACGAACCGGGGCGCTTCAGCGGCGGCCGCTCGATGATCATCGACCCCTGGGGCGTCGTGCTCGCGCAGGCCACCGACACGGTCGGTGTGATCGTCGCCGACCTCGATATGGAGCGACTGGAGTCGATCCGCGAGTCGCTGCCGTCGCTCGCCAACCGCCGCCCGCGCGCCTATTCGTGGCCGGACGCGGTCGCTGCGCACGATTCCGAAGATCTGCTTCACTGAGGCGATGGAATCGGATCTCGTCAAGCGACTGATGTGGTCGGGCCTGCTCGCCGGGCTCGGCGCAGTCTTCTCGCTGGCCTCGACGCGCACCGCCGCGCTGATGTGGAAGCGCATCTTCGACGAGGACCCGCCCGAGTGAACGTCGGGTCGGGGTACGTGGCGTCGACCAACGGCTCGAGCGCCGAGACCGAGGCAGCCGCGGAGGGGGCCGGGCTGCATGCCCCGGCGCTGTCGATCGTGCGCGAACGCCCCGAGGTGCTCGTCGGCGCCGCGTTCGCGGGCGGGATCATCGCCGCGTTGTTGTTGAGGCGACTTGGCCGCTGAGCAGCCAGAGGAGGAGATCCCCGCCAACATCGCGGCGGCGATCACCGAGATCTCCGAGCGCGCGACGCTCCTGATCCGCGACGAGCTCGATCTCGCGCGCGCCGAGATCACATCCAAGCTCCGCAAGCTCCTCGTCGGCGCGCTCGTCGGGACGATCGCCGGTGCGTTCATCGCGCTCGCCGGCCTGTTCGTCCTGGTCGGCCTGGCGTGGCTCCTGTGGTACGAGCTGTTCCCGAGCGGCCAGGTCTTCTGGGGCTTCTTCGTCGTCGCCGGCGGCCTGCTGCTGCTCGCCGCGCTCGGCGGCCTGCTGGCGATGCGCGCGCTCCGTCGCGGGTCCCCGCCGGCGCCGACGATGGCGATGGCCGAGGCGCGCAAGATCCGCGAGGCGGTCACGCCCGCCGAGGAGTCAGGCGAGTCAGCCTGATGTCCAACCGCTCGCCTGAGGAGATCCGCGCCTCGATCGAGGCCAACCGCACCGCCCTCGCTCTTTCGATCGAGAAGCTCCGCGGCGAGGTCGCCGAGATCACCGACTGGCGCAAGCAGCTCTCGACCCACCAGCGCCCGGCGCTAGTCAGCGCAGCGATGGCCGGGTTCCTGCTCGGCGGCGGGATGGCGATCTTCCGCCGCCGTCGCCGTCGCTAGCAGCACGCCGAGGTCGCGCTTCGCAGCCTGGGCGCGCTTGGCGATGCGGGCTGCGAACCGTCCAGGCGGCCCCGGCCGCCAAGTGCCATCGCGGCGCTCGGCGGCCGGGGGGGCTCGGTCAGCCGTTGTGCTAGCCGACCACCTTGCCGGCGGCGCTGACCGCGGGCCAGCGCCCGCCGAACTGGGACTGGTCGATGTACTCGGTGCTGGCCGGGCCAGAGTCGTCGCTGAAGGCGTACAGGGGAAGCCCGTCGTAGGTGACCTGCTTGAGGTTCCCCTTGTAGGCGATCGTGCCAAGCAGGCTCGACTTGACTCCCGATCCTGCCTGCGGCGTGCCGGTCGTCGTCACCGGAGGCCAGACCGTCGTGCAACCGCCGATCTTGACGCAGGCGTCCTTGTTCTTCCCATCCTTGGTGAAGGCGTAGAGGGTGAAGCCCTTGCCATTGACCAGGATCATGCCTTTGCTGGTCCTGTGCAGGCTGATAGTCGCTGGCGTGGATGCCGCGCCTGCGGTGGCGGTGAGGGCCGCCGCCGCGATTACGGCGCACAGCAGGACGATCTTTCTCACGGCGAGTCTCCAGTATTCGGGGTCTCAACTAGAGATGCCGAAGGCCGCAAACCCTTCCCGAAAGTCAGAGCTTCCGCCAGCCGGTGGCCTTCGCGCCGTAGTCGTAGACGAAGATGACGCGGCTGCCGCCGCGGAGGGTTGCGCCGCGGTAGGCGAAGGTCGGCAGCGTGAAGACGAGCGCGTAGCGCCTGCGATGGCCGCGCGGTTGTTCGGCGACCTTCGTCAGCGCACCGAGCCGCACTGACTTTACGGCGATCAGGTCACCGCTCGCGCAGCATGAGCCGGCAAACCAGCGCACCGACACCGTTCGGCCGAGCAACGGCGCGAGCGTGCGGATCTCGAACACCGCGCGCCCGCCGCGCGAGCTGGCCTTGATCGATACGAGGCTGGCGGTGGCGTCGTTCTGCACCCACGGCTGGCAGGTCGACGCCGGCGCGTAGATACCGGTCTGCGGTGAGGAGAGGCAGACGTCGTAGCTACCGGCGCCGAACTTGTTTTCGAGATCGACGAGGTCGGGCGTCGCATCCGCAAAGACGGCGGTGAAGACAGGGCGGGCGCCGGCTGCGGCGCCGGCGCGCGTGATCGTCAGCGTGAGCGGCACGGCGACCGCCGCGGTCGACGCGCTCGCCGTGAGCCGCCCGGCGCGCGTGATCGTCAGCGACAGGCTGGGTGAGATGCTCGCGGCGATCGGCAGGAAGGTCAACGACGTCGCATACGTGGTGCCGCCGGCGCTGCTCGCCTCAGCCGCACAGGACAGCTGATGGCCGACTAGCGTCTGCGGGATCGAGAACGTGCTCAGGGGACCGCTCTGGAGCACGGTCAGGCTCTGCGCGTCGAAGAACGCGAAACCGGCGTTTGATCCGTCAGACCATGCGGGCGCGCTGCATGTGTCGGTGCCGCCGGCGTTGGCGTCGCCGGCCAGCGTCGCCTGATCGGAGGTTCGCGGCGCGAGTGAGACCGCGGTGTTCGCAAGCCAGGCGACGATCTCGGGACTCGCAAGGTCGGTGTAGCCGATGTAGTGGCCTGAGGTGCAACCCGTGCCGCCGGTCGGGATGACGCCGAAGTCGAGCACTCCGACCAGGAGCCCCGCTTCGGTCAGGCCCGAGCCGCTGTCGCCGGGGCATGAGTCGCCGCTGGCCGACAGCGCGCAGAGGATCGACGGCAGCCCGCTCGCGCAGGCCAGCGCCGACTGGAAGGTGAACGGCAGATAGTGCTCGTTGCCGTCGCTTGCGCCCGGCGAGGTCTGGCCCCAGCCGTAGAAGACGCCGGCGGTCCCGGCGGCCGGCTCGGCGCCCTGCGCGACCGGGGCGATCGACGCGACGCCGGAGTTCGGCGTCAGCGGCGAGCTCAGCGTCAGCATCGCGATGTCGTCGCCGTGGTCGCCGTTGACGTAGCCAGGGAAGACGCTGACGGCGGA
>DATGHN010000164.1:0-9342 GCA_035308005.1 Solirubrobacteraceae bacterium | reverse complement strand
CGACCACGCGGATCTGCGCGTCGCGGAGATCCTCGACCAGCCGGCGCTCGCCGCGGAAGTCGCCGACCAGCACGATCGCGTCGCAATGGCGCGTTTCGAGGACGGCGGTCAGCGCCAGCGCCTCGTCGGCCTTCGCCCGGGCGTGCCCCAGGACGACCGAGTAGCCGCGCTCCTTGGCCTCGATCGAGAGCGCCTCGATCGCCGCAGCGAAGAAGGGGTCGGTGATGTCGCGCACGACCGCGCCGAGCAGCATCGTCGGCGCGCCGCGCAGCGCCCGCGCGATCGGGTGCGGGCGGTAGCCGAGCGCGGTGGCGACGGCGCGCACGCGCTCGCGCGTCTGCGGGGAGACGGGCGTCTGTGTCGGGATCTCGTTGAGCACCCGCGAGACCGTGCTCTGCGCGACGCCGGCGGCCGCGGCGACATCGTTCATCGTGACGGCGCGCTTGCGGTCCCCCTTGGCAACCGGCGGGCTCATCGTGCTGCGTTCTCGAGCGCTGCGGCGTCCACGAGCGCAATGGTAGATGTGTTGGCGCTAGCGGCTCGCGAACTCGGCGATCGCCGCGACGGCGAGTGGATGCTCGTGGAAGAGGAGGTGGCCGACGCCAGGAAAGACACGCGTCTCGGCGCTCGGCAGCGCCGCCTTCCAGGTCGGCAGGTTCCCGACCGGGACGATCCTGTCGTCCTCACCCCAGAGGATCGCGACCGGCATCTCGAGCTTCGCGAGGCGGCCGGCGTGCGCGGGGTCAAACGGCCCCGGCACGAAGCCCGCCATCGACTGTCCCTCGAGCGCCCGCGCGGCGTCGAAGTCCTCGTCGTCATTATCCGGGACGAGCCCCTCGAAGATCGACGGGTCGCGAGTCAGCGATCCGTAGAGCTCCTCGCGCGACATCGCCTGGATGTTGGCAAGCGGCGCCTCGGGAGTGTCGAGGCCGTAGGGGGCGGCGACGAGCAGCCGCGTGACGCGCTCCGGCTGGGCGGCGGCAAACGCCGAGGCGACCCATCCGCCGAGCGAGTGCCCGACGAGGACGAAGCTGTCGATGCCGAGCGCGTCGAGCGTCGCGCCGGTGTGAGAAACGAGGTGGTCGATGCTCTGGATCGGCGGACGCAGCTCGCTTCGGCCGAAGCCCGGCATCAGCGGCGCGACGAAGCGGAAGCGCTCGGCGAGCGGCGCGAAGCAGTCGAAGCCCTCGAGGATCCCGCCGCCATGCAGGAAGACCAGCGCGGGACCGCTCCCCTCGGCGATCGCGTCAGTGCTGCGACCGCCCACGTCGACCATCTCGCTGGCCAGCTGCGTCATTGTGCTGCGCTCCTTTCCGAGCTTGAAGGTAGGCCGATCCGCTGCCCCGACGGGCGCACCGGGTTCATCGCCGTGGCGCCGCCGTCGATCGAGATGATCTCGCCGGTCAGAAAACCGGCTTCGCCGCTGAGTAGGAAGGCCACGAGGTCGGCGACCTCCTCCGAGCGCCCGGGACGGCGCTGCGGAGCGATCGAGGCCCGCTTCTCCCAGTCCGACGCGCCGCCGGCGCCGCCGCCGCTGGTATCGAACAGGCCGGTCAGCACGATCCCCGGCGCGACCGCGTTGACGCGGACGCCGAAATCCGCGCCGTGCACCGCCGCGCAGCGCATCAGGCCGAGAACTCCGTGCTTTGACGTGTGGTAGGGGATCAGGTCGGAGCTCCCGCGCAGGCTCGAGATCGAGGCCGTGATCGCGATCGCTCCGCCGCCCTCCTGGCGGCGGTACTGGCGAAAGGCCGCGCGCAGGCCGAGGAAGACGCCTCGCAGGTTGACTTTCATAACACCTTCGAAGTCCTCGACCGAGAGCTCCTCGAACGGCGCGAGCGAGCCGGGGATGCCGGCGTTGAGGTGGTGGAGGTCGACGCGACCGAAGCGCTCGACTGCCGCGGCCAGTGCCGCGTCGACCGCCTCCTCGCTCGAGACGTCGGCCTCGACCGCCAGCGACGGCCCCTCGAGCGAGGCGGCGACCGCCTGCGCGCCCGCGAGGTCGCGGTCGGCGATCACCACCGAGGCGCCCTCGGCCGAAAGGCGCCGCGCCGTGGCCTCACCGATTCCGCTCGCGGCGCCCGTGATCAGCGCGACCTGGCCCTCGATCCCGGCGAGCGTCACGCGCGTTCCTCCGCGAGCGCGAGCCAGCGCGAGATCTCGGTGTGGTCGGCGTCGTCTGAGAGCGCCGCGACCGCCCTCCTCCACGCGTCAAGCGCGCTCTCGCCCAGCTCTGAAGCAAGACCCAGGTCCTCGCCGAGTGAGACCGCGATCGTCATGTCCTTGACCATCAGCCCCATCGTGAAGCCGGAGTCGAACCGCCCTGGGATCACGTAGTTGGGCAGCTTGTTGTCGGTCGACCCGCTGCGCCCGCTCGAGGTGTTGACGACGTCGACGAACACACCGGGATCGAGACCGAAGCGTTCGGCGACGGCGAGCGCCTCACAGCTCGCCAGCAGATGCACCGCCGAGAGCAGGTTGTTGAGCGCCTTCAGCGCGTGGCCGGCGCCGGCGCCGCCGACATGGCGGACGTTTCCGCCCATCGCTTCGAACATCGGCCGGCACTCCTCGAATGCTTCCCCGGCGCCGCCGACCATGATCGTCAGCGTTCCCGCGACGGCGCCGGGCACACCGCCCGAGACCGGCGCGTCGAGCATCTCGATCTCGCGCGCGGCGGCACGCTCGGCGAGCGCCCGCGTGCGTAGCGGTTCCGAGGAGCCCATGTCGATCAGGACCATCGGCGGTTCGAGCGCATCGAGCAGGCCATCGTCGAGCAGCACGGCCTCGACGGCGTCAGATGTGGGCAGCATCAGGATCACCGCGCCGCAGCCACGCGCGGCGTCGGCGGCACTCGCCGCCGCGCGCGCGCCGTCGATCACATCGAGTGAGGAGCGCGCCTTCTCTGAGAGGTCGTAGCCGCGCACGGCGATTCCCGCCGCGGCGAGCCGCCGGGTCATCGGCAGACCCATCCTTCCGAGGCCGATGAACGCGGTCTCGCTGATCATCCTCGCCATCCTATGCGCGGCGCGGATACGCAGCGCACTCGGCGCGCGCCGGTCCCAATTCCTCCTAAAGCCGCCCGCCTTTTGCCATAATGGATCACCCCCTCCGCCGCCCTCCGGCTGCCGCAAAAAAGGCGGTCGCGACGCGCGGGCACTGCTTCAGCAAGGAGACACAGATGGGCGTTCAACTTGGCGCCACGGCGCCGGACTTCGAGGCTCAGACCACCGAGGGCCCGATCAGCTTCCACGACTGGATCGGCGACTCGTGGGCTGTCCTCTTCTCCCACCCCCGCAACTTCACCCCGATCTGCACGACCGAGCTCGGTTACATGGCCTCGATCAAGCCGGAGTTCGACCGTCGCGGCGTCAAGATCATCGGAATCTCGGTCGATCCGATCGAAAACCACGAGAAGTGGGCCGCTGACATCGAGAAGGTCGGCGGCACGGCGCCCAACTATCCGCTGATCGCCGACTCCGACTTCAACGTCGCAAAGCTCTACGGAATGCTCCCCGCCGACGTCGAGGGCGAGGCGACGGAGCGCACGCCGGCCGACAACGCGACGGTGCGCAACGTGTTCGTGATCGGTCCGGACAAGAAGATCAAGCTGATCCTCGTCTACCCGATGACGACGGGGCGCAACTTCGACGAGGTGCTGCGGGTCATCGACTCGCTGCAGCTGACCGCCCGCCACAGGGTCGCGACGCCGGCGCAGTGGCAGCAGGGCGAGGACGTGTTCCTCACAGCGGCGATCTCCGAGGAGGAGGCGCGCGAGACCTACGGCAGCTGGGAGTCGCCGGTCCCCTACATCCGCATCGTGCCGCAACCGGACATGGAGCCGGCCACCCGAAGCTAAACGGTTTCCCCTCCGCCGCGACGGGGCGTCCCCCTCCTCCTCAGGCCCTGGACGCCCCGCCGCGGTGCACTCCGTGCACCCCGGCGTGTTTCTCCCACAGGTAGTCGAGGAACGGTTCGACGGCGATCTCTGACCCGGTCGCGCGGCGCAGCGTCTGGGCCGGGGTGAGCATCCGGCCGAAGCGGTGAACGTGCTCGCGAAGCCACTCGCGCAGCGGTCCGAATTCGGCTGTCGCGACGCGCGCGTCGATGTCGGGCAGATCGGCGCGGATCCGCGCCCAGAGCATCGCAGCGATCAGGTTGCCGAGCGCGTAGGTCGGGAAGTAGCCGAAGCCGCCGAACGCCCAGTGGATGTCCTGCAGGACGCCATGCGCGTCGTCGGGGACATCGATCCCCAGGTAGCTCGAAGCGCGCTCTCGCCAGGCGCCGGCTAGATCCTCGGCCTGCAGCGTGCCCTCGAAGAGCTCGAGCTCGAGCTCGAAGCGCAGGATGATGTGGAGGGCGTAGTTCACCTCGTCGGCCTCGACGCGGATCAGCGACGGACGCACGACATTGACGCGGCGATAGAGCTCATCGGCGTCCATCGCGGCGAACACGCCGCCGACCTCCTCGCGCAGGAGCGGCAGCAGGTACTCGGCGCCGGCGCGCGATCGCCCGACCATGTTCTCCCACAGGCGGCTCTGGGATTCGTGCAGCGCCGAGGACACGCCCGTGCACAGCGGCGTGTGTTCGAGCGCGGCGTCGACCTGCGAGTCATAGAGGGCGTGCCCAAACTCGTGCAGGCCGGCGAACATCGCCTCCAGCGAATGCTCGCCGAAGCGCGCCGTGATGCGCTGGTCGCCGAGCGCCGTCGTCGTCGAGAACGGATGCTCTGACTCATCGAGGCGCCCCGCGAGCGGGTCGAAGCCCACGTCGACAAGCATCCGGCGCACGAGGCGGCGTTGATCGTCGGTCGAGAAGGGCCCGTCGAGCGCCTCGGGCGCGCGGCCTTCGTCGCGCGCCCTCGCGATCTCGGCGACAAGCGGGCCAAGCCCTTCGCGCAGGCGCGCGAACAGCTCGACGACCTGCGCCGTTCGCATGCCCGGCTCGTAGTCGTCGAGCAGCGGGTCATAGGGATGTTCGGCGTCCGGGAAGCAGTCGACGTAACGGCGGGTCAGGTCGATCAGCAGGCGCAGCTGCGGGAGGAAGGCCTCGAAGTCGTCGGCGCTGCGCGCCTTCGCCCAGACGTGCTGCCCCGTCGAGCGCGCGCGGGCGAGCTCGGCGTGAAGCTCGCGCGGCACCCGCAGCGCCTTGCCGCGGTCGCGGCGCGTGACGCGCAGCAGGGCGTGGTCGCGATCGGCCGGATCGGCCGGCTCGGCCCGCATCGCGGCCGCGTCGTCAAGCGCGTCGCCGTTGAGGGAGTCGAGCCAGACGCCGACCTCGGGGGCGGTCAGGCGCTCGTGGTGCAGGCGCTCAACCGTCGCGACGTGCTCGGCGCGAGCGCGCGCTCCGCGCGCCGGCATCATCGTCTCCTGATCCCAGTCGAGCAGACCGGAAATCGCCTCGAGGTCGGCGAGCTCGGACATGCGCTCGCGCAGGAGCGCGAATGCCTCCCCCGCGGCGGTGACCTCCTCCATGTCGGCGAGGATCCTACCCGCAGCCACCGCTAGCGCGTGAGGTCGACGGCGTTGACCGCGATCGGGCGCAGCGTCACGATCACGCGCTCCTGACCTGGCCCGTCATGGCGGGTGAAGTCCTGCCCGTACTTCGCCCCCGCCTTCGCTGCGAACACCTTCCCGGGGTCCGGCTGAACGTCGGCGTCGGCGCGGATCTCGAGATAGCGGCCGGTGTTCTGGAGGTCGAGAAGGAAGAACGTGCAGCGCGGGTCGCTGCGCAGGTTGCGGACCTTCTTGCGCGTCTCGTTCAGCGAGAACTTGACGTCGCCGTCGTCGTCGCAGAGGAAGACGATCGCCGTCGATTGGGGGTATCCCGACGGCGCGAACGTCGTCAGAACCCCGGGCATCGTGGCCTCGAGCAGGTCGCGGTGCGACTCCGGGAAAGCGGTCATGTGCAGGGTTACTCCTATTTGGATGGATGAACTGGCGCTGGAGGTCGTAGCGGAGCTTCCCTGTCCGGCGCTCCGATCCTCCGCTCACACGGAGCGGCCCGACCCGAACGCCGGCGCGCGTAGAGCAGAACCTCCACGACTGCAGCCTCTCACACCGGGTGTGCCGGCTCTGCGGTGCGCCGCGCGAAGACGCCGGGGTTGCCGATCGCGCTGTAGCGTCCGCGCCCATGGGCGGGGTTCTGAGCGCGCTGACGGTCGATGAGCTGCGAGGGCGCCGGAGCACCAAGTGGCGCCATTTCGGCCCCGACGTGCTGCCGCTATGGGTCGCAGAGATGGATGTGCCGCTCGCCGAGCCGATCGCCGCGGCGCTGCGTGAGGCGGTCGACGCGGGCGACACGGGCTACCCCGAGCTCGACGACTACGCCGCTACGATGGCCGCCTTCGCCAAGCGGCGCTGGGGCTGGAGCGCCGACCCCGCGGCGATGGCGCCGGTCGCCGACGTCATGCGCGGGATCGTCGAGGTGCTCGGCCTGATCACCTCGCCGGGCGACTGCGTCGTCGTCAACTCGCCGGTCTACTTCCCCTTCTATGCGTTCATCGCCCACAGCGGTCGCCGCGTCGTCGAGGCGCCGCTGAGCGCAGAGCACCGCATCGACCCGGCGACGCTCGAGGCTGCGCTCGCCGAGGCGACCGCGGGCGGAGCGCGCGCGGCGCTGCTTATGTGCAGCCCGCACAACCCGACCGGCACCGTCCACACGCGCGAGGAGCTCGAAACCGCGGGCTCGCTGGCTGCCGCGCACGGCGTCCGCGTGCTCGTCGATGAGATCCATGCGCCGCTCGTCTACGAGGGCCACATCCACGTGCCCTTCCTCTCGCTGCCGGTCGGGGCCGACGCGTTCGCGCTCCTCTCGGCGTCGAAGGGCTGGAACTTGGCCGGCATCAAGGCGGCGCTGGCCGCGGCCGGTCCACAGGCGGCGGCCGAGATCGCGACGATCCCCGACGCGGTGCGCCACGGGGCGAGCCACTTCGGCGTGATCTCGCACGTCGCCGCTCTCGAACACGGCGAGCCGTGGCTTGACGCGGTGCTCCCAGAGCTCGACGCCAACCGCCGCCTGCTCGGCGAGCTCCTCGCCGAGCATCTCCCCGAGGCGCGCTACGAAGCCCCGCAGGGCACCTACCTGGCCTGGATCGACTGCCGTGCGCTCGGGCTTGGCGATGACCCGGCGGCCGTCTTCCTCGAGCGCGCGCGCGTCGCGCTGAGCTCGGGTCCCACGTTCGGAAGCGGCGGCGCGGGCCACGCCCGCCTGAACCTCGCAACCTCGCCGCAGATCATCGCGGAGGCAGTGCGGCGCATGGCCGCGGCGGTCTGAGCGCGCTCAGCCGAGCACGCGCGTCAGCTCGACGAGCGTCGTCGCGCCGGCGCGGACCTTGGCGAAGCCGTCCTCGCGTAGCGTCGCCATTCCCTGCGCGATCGCGACAGCCGCGATCTCCTGGGCCGGCGCGCGGGAAACGATCAGTCCGCGGATCTCGTCGCTGACGTTCATCACCTCATAGAGGCCGATGCGGCCGCGGTAGCCGGTGTTTCGACAGCGCGGGCAGCCGGCGGCCTCGAAGATCTCGTGCTCGCCGTCGGGCAGGCCGACGGCGGGGCCCGCGACGGTCACGGCATCCCGGCACGTCGGGCAGACGCGGCGTGCGAGGCGCTGAGCGACGACGCAATTGATCGAGGAGGCGACGAGGTAGGGCTCGATCCCCATGTCGACCAGGCGCATCGGCGCCGCTGGAGCATCGTTGGTGTGCAGCGTCGAGAGGACGAGGTGGCCGGTCAACGCGGCGTCGATCGCGATGTGCGCCGACTCGCGGTCGCGGATCTCGCCGACCATGATGATGTCCGGGTCCGCGCGAACGATCGCCCGCAAGCCGGTCGCGAACGAGAGGCCGGTGCGCTCGGAGACCTGGATCTGGCTGATCCCCGTCAGGCGGTACTCGACCGGATCCTCGATCGTCATCAGCGTCTTCTCAGGCGAGCGCGCGAGCGCCATCATCGCGTACAGCGAAGTCGTCTTGCCCGAGCCCGTCGGGCCGGTTGCGAGGATCCCACCGTGGGTCGATCCGAGCGATTCGGCGAGGCGCCCGCGGTCTTCCTCGGTCATCCCGAGGTCGTCGAGCGAGAGCGGTGAGCGACCCGCGTCGAGGATCCGCAGCACGGCCGCCTCGCCGCCCACCAGCGGCACGACCGCGACGCGGATGTCGACGCGGCGATCCTCGATGACGATGCCGATGCGCCCGTCCTGGGGCAGGCGCTTCTCGGAGATGTCGAGATCGGCGAGGATCTTGATGCGCGAGATGACGGCCGGCGCCTGGCTGCGCGGGACGCGCGCGGAGTCGACCATCACGCCGTCGATTCGGAATCGCACCGACAGGGTGCCGCCGTCGTCGGGAGTGAAGTGGACGTCGGAGACGCCGCGATCGACGGCCTCGGAGATGATCGAGCGGACGAGCTTGATCGTCGGCGCGTCATCTGGAGACTCGAACTGCGTCGTGTCGGCCGTGTCGAGCGCCGCCTCGTCCTCGACAGACTCGCCGTCGAGGACGCTCAGACGCTTGAGGAGCTGGTCGAGATCCTCAGCGGAGACGACGACCGGCTCGATCTGCATGCCCGTGAACATCGAGACGTCCTCGAGCGCGAGGTAGTTGTCGGGGCTCGCCACGGCGACGCGCAGCAGGTGATCGTCGGCGAAGCCGATCGGGACGGCGCGCATGCGGCGCGCGGCGGCCAGCGAGACGAGCTGCGCAGCCTCCGGGTCGAGCACCACGTCGTCGCCGGAAAGGTGGCGCAGGCCGAAGCGCTTGGCCATCGCGACCGCGAGCTGGTCGGTGGTGATCACGCCGCGCTCGAGCAGCACCTGCCCGATCTGCTCGCCGCTTTCGCGCGCCGACTGCGCGGCGGTCTCGACCGTGTCGCGATCGGCGAAGCCGAGGCCGACGACGATGTCGCCGAGGCGTACCGCCGGGCGGCGCTGGAGGCCGTGGGACTCGCTGACGGCGGAGCTCGTTGCGGTTTCCGACATAGGCCTCTTATCGGCGGCGGCGTGCTCGTCGTAATAACGATGGCCCATTCGTCCAGGTGCGCGGCGCCTCCTCAAGCGCGGGCCGCTGTCAAGTCGAGGCTTCCACTCCATGGATGAACCGCTGACAACTGGCGCTCATGAAACAGCCGCGCGAACCGCGCGCCGGGTGGTCGACGAGCGGCGCGAGCAGGCTGCCGCCAAGGAGCGGCGCAAGGGCCGCGGGCGTCGCGGGAACCACGCCACCACGCGCGTCACCGTGGTGATCCCGGCGCTCAACGAGGGACCGAACCTCCTGCACGTTCTGACGAACATGCCCGACACCGTCTTCGAGGTGATCCTGATCCCGGGAAGCTCGACGGATGACACCGT
>DATGHN010000163.1:0-9639 GCA_035308005.1 Solirubrobacteraceae bacterium | reverse complement strand
TTCGATCTTGCCCTCGACGTCGGAAAGGGTGACGCCGCCGCGCAGGTTGATCCCAAACAGCGCGAGCTTCAGCTTGTTCTCGTCCCCCAGCACCGGCTGGCTGAACTTGTCGACCGCCGTATCGCTCATCTCGCCTTCCTGGTTGCCGTTTGCGATGCATTCTCGCCCGACGTGGACGCGCCAGGGTAGTCGCCGGCGAGCACGCGCACGTCGACGATCACCGCTTCGCCGGCCTCCACGGCCGCAATCGCCTCGGCCAACGCCGCAGCGAGATCGGCTGCCCGCTCAACCGGCCCGATCCCGCGCAGCCCGAGCGAGCGCCCGAGCGCGGCGAGATCGGGGTCGGGATCGCGAAGCTGCTGCCCGACCCAGCGGTTCTCGATCGGCCGCGAGCGTGCCCGCGCGACGCGCTCCTGGTGGATCTCGTCGTTGAGGTAGGTGCGGTTGTTGGCGACGATCGCGAGCAGCGGTATCCGATAGCGCGCCGCAGACCACAGCGCCGTGGCGCCCATCAGCGTGTCGCCGTCGCCGAGCACTGCGACCGCCATCCGGCCGCTGCCCTCGAGCGCGAGCGCGGCGCCGACGAGCATGCCCGGACCGGAGGCGAGCCCCGCGCCGCCGTCCTGGCCGAGGTAGTCGAGCGGGTGGGCGCAGGCCCAATCGCCGCCCGACCATCCCAGCGGCGCGCGAACCAGGCACGAGTCGCGCTCGCCGAGCGCGTCGCGCAACGCCGCGGCGAGGGAGCTGACGGTGATCTCCTCGTGCACTGGCGGCGCTTCGCGGTCGATGCGGGGCGGCGGCGGCCAGTCGGTGCGCTCACGGGCAGGCTCGCGCTCGCGTAGGCGTTCGAGCAGCCCGCTGACCACCGCGTCGGGGTGCGCGGTCAGCGCGACGTCTGCCGGCGCGAGCGCGAAATGGTCCTTGCTCCAGCCGTTGTGGAGGACGAAGTCGGAGCTCGCCGAGATGATCCGCGGTGGCGGTGGGGCGTCGCCGAAGGCCTGCCGCAGCGTGCCGCCAAGGTCGATCCAGTCAAGTGCCACCAGGGCGTCGCAGGCGCGCAGCAGCTCGGTTCCCTCCGCGGAGAGGAACGTCGCGGGCGCGGCGGGGTGAAGGCGGTGCGCGGTTGGAAAAGCCGCGCCGGCCTTGAGGTCGGTAAGCACGGCCGCCTCGAGGCGCTCGGCGAGCTCAACGCGCTCATCCCAGGCCGCCGTCGATCTGCTCACGCGTCCCGCGAGGATCAGCGGCCGCTCGGCCGTCGCGAGGATTTCGGCGGCGGCGTCGAGCTCCGCGGCGCCCGCGGCCGGCGGCGGTGGCGGGCGGTGGCGCTCGAGGGCCGGCATCGCAACGGGGGCGTCGAGCTCGGACTCCTGGAGCGCCGCGTCGAGGCAGACATAGACCGGCGCGCACGGGTAGGCGCGCGTCAGCGCGTCGGCGCGCACGAGCGCCTCGACTCCGGCGGTGACCGAGAGCGGCTGGTCGTCCCACTTGATGTAGGGGCGGATCAGCGCAGCCTGATCTGAGGCCGTGTGGATCCAGTCGATCCAGGGACGCCGCGCCGCTGCGTCAAGGGGGCCCGTCGCGCCGATCACTAGCATCGGCACGCGGTCACACCACGCGTTGTAGAGGGCCATCGTCGCGTGCATCAGGCCGACGTTGCTGTGCAGAGCGACCGCCATCGGCTCCTCCGCGACCTTCGCGTAGCCGTGGGCGATCGAGACGGCGTGCTCCTCGTGCAGACAGACGAGGATCCGCGGATCCTCGTTGCCGAGGTAGTTGACGAGGCTGTCGTGCAGCCCGCGGTAGCTGGCGCCCGGGTTCAGGGCGATGTGGCGCAGCCGCAGGCGGCCGAGCAGCTCGGCAAAGGCGTCGCTTGCCCACGCCATCGGCGGCCGGGGCGCCGGCGGGACTGTCGGCCGCTCGACGCTCACCCGAGCGAGTTCCCGTGTGCGCTCATGAGGCGCGATCCTCTCAGGTCTTCGGCAGCGATCCGTTCGCCGGCACGTCGGCGGAGTTGGCCGAGGAGTCGATCTCGCGCACGCCCGGAAGCTGGCCATGGACCGTGTAGTAGTGGTCGCGCCCGGCGACCATCAGGTCCTCGGCAGGGAATCGCGTGATCACGTCCGCCCCGTCGGCGGTGACGACGAGCTGCTCCTCGATCCGCGCCGCCGACCAGCCGTCGGTGGAGGGCCAGAACGTCTCGAGCGCGAAGACCATGCCCTCCTGGATGATCTCTGGGTGCTCGACGGAGACGAGCCGGGAGATGATCGGCTTCTCCCAGATCGAGAGCCCGACGCCGTGGCCGAACTGGAGCGCGAAGGCGGCTTCCTCGTTGGGGAAACCGAACTCCTCCGCCTTGGGCCAGACGGAGACGACCTCGTCGGTGCTGACACCGGGGCGGATCTTCGCGATCGCCGCGTCGAGGATGTAGCGGCAGCGCTTGTAGGCGTCGACGAGCGACCGCGAGGCGCTGCCCACCGCGAACGTGCGGTAGTAGCACGTGCGGTAGCCCATGTAGGAGTGCAGGATGTCGAAGTAGGCCGGGTCGCCGGGGCGAAGGACGCGGTCGGAGTAGACGTGGGGGTGGGGCGAACAGCGCTCGCCGGAGATGGCGTTGACGCCCTCGACGTGCTCGGAGCCGAGGTCGTACAGCGTCTTGTTGACGAGCCCGACGCATTCGTTCTCGCGCATTCCGGGCCGCATCGCCCGGTAGAGCTCCTCGTAGGCGGCGTCGACCATCATGCAGGCGGTGTCGAGCAGCGTGATCTCGTCCTGCGTCTTGATCATGCGAGAGCGCTGCAGCAACTGCTGGCCGTCGACGACCTGAATTCCCTCGCGCTGGAGCGCGAACAGGACGACGGGCTCGACGACGTCGACGCCGACGGGCTGATCCAGCAGGCCGCGCTCCTCGAGCGAGCGGCGGATCTTGCCGGCGACGTCTTCGGCGCGCCCCGATTCGGGTGACATCGCGCCGCGCATCGTCGAGATGCCGGCGGGCGAGCGGCCCTCGAGCCACGGGCAGTAGATCTCGTGATGGCGGGCCGCCGAGCCGAAGTCCCACATGATCGGGTCATCGCCCTGCGGAAGCAGGCAGAAGCGCGCCAGCTTGTCCATTGCCCAGGTACCGATGTGGGTAGCGGTGATGTAGCGGATGTTGCTCATGTCGAAGCAGAGCAGCGCACCCACGTCGGACTCCTCAAGCAGTCCCTTGATACGGGCGAGGCGCTCGCGTCGCAGGCGGTCGATGTTGACCCGCTGCTCCCAGTCGACGGTTGTCAGTCCGAAAGTCTTGCCCATTTGAGACGCACCTTTGCAATCGATTGTCGTCGGTGTGTAGTATCGCCGCCTGCAACTCCGTCTGGCGGGCCGGGAAGGACAACCGGACGCCGGCGGACTACAGCTTCGCAGCGTTTGCCACAGCGTCGTCGTCAGGTCTCCGGGGGACTCGGGCGACTCGCGAATCGGCGCGTGGCCACAAGAGAAAGGCGTATCGAGACGATGTCGGGCGAAGGGACGATGGTCGCGGCGCAGTACGAAACCGCGGGGCCGAATGCGGGACGGATCGAGCTGGTCGACCTCCCGCGGCCGCTTCCCGCAGCCGGCGAAGTCCTCGTCCGCATGCACCTCTATGGCGTCAACCCGACCGACGCGCGCGCACAGCTCGGCCGCACCTTCAACCCGCCCTACCCGAAGGTCGTGCCCGGCCAGGACGGCGCCGGCGAGATCGCGGCGGTTGGCGCGGGGGTCGATGAGTCGCGCGTCGGCGAGCGCGTCTGGCTTCACCTCGCGCAGTGGCAGCGCCCGGCCGGCGCGGCCGCCCAGTACGTCGCGCTGCCCTCGTCCCTGGCCGTCGCGCTGCCCGCCGCCGCCTCGCTGGAGCTCGCCGCCGGGCTCGGGATCCCTGCGCTGACGGCGCATCGCTGCCTGCACGCCGGCGGGTCGCCGCGGGGCGCCCAGATCCTCGTCGCCGGCGGCGCCGGCGCCGTCGGCCACGCGGCGATCGAGCTCGCGCGCTTCGCCGGCGCGCGCGTCGCGACGACGGTCAGCTCCGCCGAGAAGGCCGCGATCGCCTCAGCGGCCGGCGCCGAGCTCGTCGTCAACTACCGCGAGGAGGACGCGGCGGCAGCGATCTCCGCCTGGGCGCCTGCGGGCGTCGCGCGTATCGTCGAGGTGGCGATCGCTGCGAACATCGAGCTCGACGCGCAGGTCCTCGCCTCCGGGTGCGAGATCGCCTCTTACGGCGCTCCGGACCGCCCGATCGAGCTGCCGCGGACGATGATCGTCAAGAACGGCACGGTCCGCTTCGTGCTGGTCTACACAATGGGGGCGGAGGCGCTTCACGACGCGGTGGCGGACGTCAGCGCGGCGGTGGCGGCGGGAGCGCTCAGCTCACTGCCCGTCGTGCGCTTCGGGCTTGAGCAGATCGAGGAGGCCCACGAGGCGGTTAGGCAACACGAAGTCGGCAAGGTCGTAGTCGAGATTCCCTGAACCCGTGTGGCTGAGGGAGCTCGGCCGACCCAAAGGAGAGAGAGATGGACAGCGAAAAGGATCGGATCGGCTGGATCGGAGTGGGCCGCATGGGCGCGCCGATGATCGCGCGCCTGCTCGCGGGCGGATACGAGGTCAAGCTCTGGAACCGCACGCGCGAGAAGGCCGAGGCGTTCGCGGCGCAAGGCGCGACGATCGCCGACTCGCCGGCGGACCTCGCGGGCTGCGACATCGTGTTCACAATGGTCGGGGACTCCGAGGACTTCAAGGCCGTCACGATCGGAGCAAACGGCGTCCTCGCGGCCGGCGAGCGCGCGCCGGCGATCCTGATCGACTCATCGACCGTCTCCGCCGACGCCTCCCACGAGGTGCGCCGCCACGCCGCCGATGCCGGCACCGCGCTGCTCGCCGCACCGGTCAGCGGTAACCCCTCCGTCGTTCGCGCCGGCAAGCTGACGATCGTCGCCTCGGGCGAGGCGGCGGCGTTCGAGCGCGCTCGTCCGGTGCTCGAGACGCTCGGACGCGGCGTCAGCTACGTCGGCGAAGGCGACGCGGCGCGACTGGTGAAGATCGCCCACAACCTCGCGCTTGGCATCGTCGCCCAGACGCTCGCCGAGATCACGGTGCTCGTCGAAAAGGGCGGCATCTCGCGCACCGACTTCCTGAGCTTCTTCAACGACTCTGTGATGGGTTCGATGTTCTCGCGCTACAAGACGCCGGCGCTCGTGACGCTTGACTACACGCCGTCGTTCACACCGGTGCTGCTGCTGAAGGATTTCGACCTGGGTCTCGACGCCGGCGAGCAGCTCGGTGTGAGCATGCCGGTCGTCGAGCGCGTGCGGGAGTTGATCCAGGGGGTGATCGACGAGGGCTACGCCGACGTCGACTTCGCGGCGATGTTGAGCGTCCAGGCGAAGGCGGCCGATCTGACGCTCGATCCCGAGTCGGGACCGATCTCCGACGGGCTCAGCGGAGGTGCGTAGGGGCGGCGCCGGCGGCGGCCGCGAGGGGGAGGCGGTCGCCGCCGACGCGGCCCGCCAATTGCGCTCGCGTATATTTGCGTCGTCAAGGGAGCGGGCGAGGAGGCTCGGAAATGAAGGTTCTCTACATCGGTCAGGGCCCCTACCGGTACCTGCCCGACGATTTCGCCGAGCGCTACGACTCGGTCGTGTCGACCCCCTATTTCGACTTGGTCGAGCCGGCCAAGATGCAGGAGTCGATGCAGTCCTACGTCGAGGAACTGCTGCTGGCGGCGCGCAGCGGCTTTGACGGGGTGACCGTCACCGAGCACAGCCAGTCGAGCTACGACCTTTCGCCGAACCCGAACCTGACGGCCGCGATCCTCGCCCACACGACCCGTGTCGAGGGCCTCGACACGGCGATCAACGTCCTCGGCCGCTCACTCGGCAAGTCGCGCGAGCCGCTGCGAATCGCCGAGGAGTACGCCGTGATCGACAACCTGAGCGGCGGCAAGCTGATCGCCGGTCTTCCCGTCGGCCTCAGCTACGACGCGAACCAGAACGGCGGGATCCCGCCGATCGAGACGCGCGCCCGCTACCGCGAGGGTCGCGCGCTGCTCGAGAAGGCCTGGAGCGCGCGCGAGCCGTTCGCCTGGAACGGCAAGTACTCGCGCTACCCGGTCGTCAACATCTGGCCGCGCCCCGTGCAGCAGCCGCGACCGCCGTTCTGGGTCCCCGGCAGCGGCTCGCCGAGCACGCTCGCCGAAATCCACGGCCACAACGAGGTCTTCACCTATCTCAGCCACTTCGGGCCGAAGCTGACCGGCCCGACGATCTTCAACCGCTTCTGGGAGATGGCCGAGGAGCACGGACGCGACCGCAACCCATACCGACTCGCCTTCATGCAGGTCGTCTGCGTCGCCGACACAGACGAGGAGGCAGAGCGCCTCTACGGCCAACATCTTCAGACCCAGTTCCGAAGCTCCTTTGGCTCGGTGCCTCAGGCCGGCTTCTCGCAGCCCGGCTACACCGATATCCGCGGCGTCGAGGCGATCCTGCGCGGCCACAGCGAGCACGGCATCGCTTCGCGCCTCCGCGAGATCACCTTCCGCGAGCTTGCCGATACCCAGGCCGCGATCGTCGGCAGCCCCCAGACGGTCCGCGACATGATCACCGAGTTCGTCAAGGAGTACCGGATCGGCAACCTGCTGGTGATGCTCCACGGCGGCGGCATGCCGCACGAGTTGGCGCGACGCAACATCCAGCAGTTCGCGAGCGACGTGGCACCGCACCTGCGCGGCATCTGGGACGACGAGGGGTGGGAGCACCAGTGGTGGCCCACCGGCATCGGCTCGCGGGCGGGCGCTGAGGCGCTCGCCCCGGCCTGAGGTCGCTGCGATGAGCACGGCAGTAGCGCCGCGCGAGGAGGTCGTCAGCGTCTGGAACGGCCAGCTCGACATCCACGTCAAGGTCGGCGGGTCAGGTCCGCCGCTGTTGTTCCTGCACGCAGCAGGCGGACCGCGCTGGCTGGCCTTCCACGACAGCCTGGCCGCCGATCACACGGTCTACGCGCCGGAGCTACCGGGGACGAGTCCGTCCGACCCCTACGCGATCCACAAGATCGACACCTTCTGGGAGCTAGTCCTGATCTACGAGGAACTGGTCCGGGCGCTGGGGATCGAGGGCGCCGTGGTCGTGGGGGAGTCCTTCGGCGGCATGCTGGCCGCCGATCTCTCGGCGCACTTCCCGGCGATCTTCTCGAAGCTCGTGTTGCTCGCCCCGGCCGGCCTGTGGCTCGACGACGAGCCGCCGGGCTGGTTTGAGATGGCCAGCGGCTCGGTCGAGGCGGTCCCCGGCTTCCTCTTCCATGATCCCCAGTGCGAGGCGGCGCAGCAGCTCTTTGCGATGCCCGACGACCCCGAGCTGGTCCCGACGATCATCGCCGCGCTGACCTGGGCCCAGGGCTGCTCCGGAAAGTTCCTGTGGCCGATCCCCGACCACGGGCTCGCTCGGCGCCTACACCGCGTCACGGCACCGACGCTGATCATCTTCGGGCGCGAGGACCGTGTCATGCAGGCCGTATACGGCGAGGAGTACAGCAAGCGCGTCGCCGGGAGCCGCCTGGAGATCATCGAGGAGTGCGGTCACATCCCGCATGTCGAGAAGGCTGCCGAGACGCTTTCGCTGATCCGGGATTTTCTGCAGTCGTGAAATTTCGGCTAGGGGTATGAAGGCGGCGCTACCATCACGCCCGCCATGTCCGTCGAAAGCGAGGACCCGCCGCGAGCTGGTCCGACGACACTTCGTGACGTAGCCAGGCGCGTCGGGATCCACCCGGCCACCGTCTCTCGCGCGCTGAACGAGAACACGCGCCATCTCGTCAACGCGGAGACGGCGTTGCGCGTCAGCGAGGTCGCGCGGGAGATGGGCTATCGCCCGAACCCGATCGCGCGAGGCCTCAAGACCAGCCGCTCGATGACGATCGGCGTCGTGCTGCCGGACCTGACGAACCCGCTCTTCCCGCCAATGGTGCGCGGAATCGAGGACGCCCTCTCGCCGGCCGGGTTCACGGCGCTGATCGCGAACACCGACAACGACATCGCGCGAGCGCGATCGGTCGTCCAGACGCTGCGCCTGCGGCAGGTCGATGGCTGGATCTCGGCAGTCGCGACACGGGACGACATGTTCGAGGAGCACGTCGCGCCGCTGGTCCTGCTCAACCGCCAGGACGAGGTCGGGACGCCGGCGGTCGTCGGCGACGACCGCGACGGCATTGTCCAGGCGGTCGCGCACCTTGTCGAGCTCGGACACACGCGGATCGCCTGCGTCGCGGGACCGCAGGCGATCTCGACCGGCTCGAACCGCTATAGCGCCTACATCGAGGCGATGCTGGCGTACGGCTTGGAGCTCGACCATGCGCTCGTGCGTTTCGCCGACTCCTGGAGCGAACGCGCCGGCGCGGCTGCGACCCGCGAGCTGCTCGACGGCGGCGGCGAGTTCACCGCTGTCCTCGCCGGCAACGACATGACGGCGCTCGGGTGCTACGAGACGCTCGGCGAGCGCGGTCTGGGCGTGCCGGACGACGTCTCGGTCGTCGGCTTCAACGACATGCACTTCGCCGACCGCTTCGACCCGCCGCTCACAACCGTGCGGATCCCCCACCACGAGATGGGGCTGCGCGCCGCTGAGCTGCTGCTGGCCCGCATCGCCGGCGGCGACGACGAATCAAGCCACGTCGTGCTCCCGGCGGAGCTCGTCGTGCGTCGCTCGACGCGCGCGCCTAACGGGCGCTGAAGCCGCCGTCGAGGACGAGGTTTGCGCCGGTCATCCAGGCGCTCTCGTCGGAGGCGAGGAACAGCGCCGCCGCGGCGACGTCGCCAGGCGTGCCGATCCGCTTGAGCATCAGGCTCTCGAGGTGGGCGTCGCGGAAGCCGGGCCTTTCGAGCTGCGCCGCCGTCGCCGGGCTGTCGATGATTCCCGGGCTGACGCAGTTCGCGCGGATGTTGTGCGGGCCGCCCTCGAGCGCCAGCTCGCGCGTCATCGCGATCACTCCCGCCTTCGTCGTGGCATGGGCGATGCTCCCGGGCGTCTGCGGCAGCGAGCTGATGCCGCAGATCGAGCCGGTGTTGATGATCGAGCCGCCGCCGCGCGCGACGAGGTGCGGCCAGGCGGCAGAGCAGACGTAGAACATCAGGTCGAGCTCGTTGCGCATCGTGAAGCGCCATTCCTCGTCGGTCATTGCTGCGATTGACGCAAAACGCGGCGCCGAGGCGTTGTTGTAGAGGACGTCGAAGCCGCCGTGGACGGCCGAGGCCTCCGCGACCCAGGCGCGCGCGGCGCTCGAGTCACCGAGGTCGACGGGTTCCATCGACGTCATCTGTCCGCCGGCGTCCGTCACCACCGCAACCGTCTGCGCGGCCTCGTCCGCCTTCAGATCGCAGCCGACGACGCTCGCGCCCTCGGCGGCGAACAAGATCGCCGCGGCGCGGCCCTGACCGCCGGCGGTGCCCGTGATCAGCGCGACCTTGCCGGCCAGGCGCTGGGAAGGTCCGGTCGGTGGCGTGTCCGTCATCGGGGGCGATCGTATTAGGCGCCGACGAGCGTGTCTTCGCCGCAATCGTTGGTACGCGCACCGACGGCCGTTTCGGGCGGCCCACGGTACTTCCATTTGCGACAGCCGAGGGCGCGGCGGGAC
>DATGHN010000162.1:0-12389 GCA_035308005.1 Solirubrobacteraceae bacterium | reverse complement strand
CTGATCTCCCTTGCCCACACGATTGGGTCGGGCAGCTACCTCTCCGGTCGCAAGATCGAGCCGCCGCCGGGGTTCTTCGTCGGCGCCGTCGAGAACCCGGGCGCCCCGCCGTTTGAGACGCGGCGCCGCCGCGCCGAA
Source organism: Solirubrobacteraceae bacterium (assembly GCA_035308005.1). Classification (GTDB taxonomy): domain Bacteria; phylum Actinomycetota; class Thermoleophilia; order Solirubrobacterales; family Solirubrobacteraceae; genus Palsa-513. Next base: position 12,251 of record DATGHN010000162.1, on the reverse strand, counting down.
AAGAAGGCCGACGCCGGCGCCGGCTTCCTCCAGCTACAGCTCTGCTACCGCCCCGAGCTGCTCGAGCGCTTCGTCGCCGGGGTCCACGAGCGCGGCGTCAGCGCGCGCTGCGCCCTGCTGCCCTCGATCTGCATGGTCGGAAGCGCCGGAGCGCTTCGCTTCATCGACCAGAAGGTGCCGGGCGTCTCGATCCCCGAGGAGGTCATCGCCGGCGTCGAGCGCTCCGCCGACGGCGACGAGGCGTGTTTCGAGCTCGCCTGCGAGCAGGCCCGGCACGCGCTCTCGCTCCCGGGTGTCGCCGGCATCCACCTCATCTCGTTTCGCAAAGACGCCGCCATCGAGCGGCTCTGTCAGGCGCTCGGCATCCCTACGCGGGCCGAAAGGGAACAACATGGACACCGTTCTCCGGTCGCGGTCTAAGGAGGTCGTAATCGGCGCCGGGCGGCCGTTCGCGATCGTCGGCGAGCGGATCAACCCGACCGGTCGCAAGGTCTTCGCCGAGGAGCTTCGCGGCGGCAACCTCGAGCGTGTGACCGCCGACGCGCTGGCCCAGGTTCAGGCCGGCGCCGACGTCCTCGACATCAACGCCGGCATTCCGCTCGTCGACGAGGCCGAGCTCTTGGCGGCGATGATCCGCACCGCCCAGGACGCCGTCGATGTACCGCTCTGCATCGACTCCTCGGTGATCGAGGCGCTCGAAGCCGGGCTCGCCGCCTACGAGGGCCGGGCGCTGGTCAACTCGGTCACCGCCGAGGACGAGCGCCTCGAGGAGATCCTGCCGCTCGTCGCCCGCCACGGCGCGGCCGTGATCGGCCTCGCCAACGACGAGACCGGCATCCCGGAGACCGCCCAGAAGCGCCTGCAGCTGGCGCGCAAGATCGTCGCTGCCGCCGGCGACTACGGGATCGCCGCGCACGACATCGTGATCGACCCGCTGGCGATGACGGTCGGCGCCGACACTGAGGCGGTCACCGTGACGCTCGAGGCGATCCGCCTGATCCGCGACGAGCTCGGCGTGAACATGTGTCTCGGCGCGTCAAACGTCTCCTTCGGCCTGCCGCGCCGCCACACGATCAACGCGTCGTTTCTGCCGATGGCGATGGCGGCCGGTCTGACGAGCGCGATCATGAGCACGGCGGCGGAATGCGTCGACAGCGTTCGCGGCGCCGATCTCCTGCTCGGCCACGACCCCTGGGGGGCGAATTGGATCGCCTCCTACCGCGCCGGCCAGGCGCAGCAGGCCGCGGCGGGGCCGTGAGCTCCGAGCCGGCCTCGCGCGACGCGCCGGCACTGCACGACGGAGGCCCGCGGCGGGTCCGCCTGCGCTTCCTCCCCGAGGACGTCGAGGTTCGCGTGCCGAGCGGCACCGCCGTGTTCGACGCCGCGAGCTGGAACGCGATCGCGATCGACTCGACCTGCGGCGGCTACGGGACGTGCCGCAAGTGCGGCGTGCGGATCGTCTCGGGCGACGCCCCGCCCACGTCGATCGACGTGCGGGCCTTCAGCGAGCAGGAGCTGCGCGACGGCTGGCGCCTTGCCTGCCGGGCGAACGCGCTCGGCGACCTGACGGTCGACGTCCCGCCGCTTCAGACCCGCCCGAAGGCGGCGCTGGCGGGCGTCGGGCGCCATGTGATCCTGCGCCCGGCGGTTCAGAAGCGCCACCTCGCCCTCGTCGAGCCGACGATGGAGGACCAGCGCTCAGATCTCCAGCGCGTGCTCGACGCGATCGACGACCTCAAGCCGTCGGTGTCGCTTGAGGTGCTGCGCGAGCTCGGGGGGATCCTGCGCCGCGCCAACTTCGACGTCACCGCCGTCATCTGCGGCGAGGAGCTGATCGCGCTCGAGCCGGGCGATACGACCGCGACTCGCCACGCGATCGCCTTCGATGTCGGGACGACGACGGTCGTCGCGACGCTGCTCGACCTCGACACGGGCACGCCGCTCGCGGTTCAGTCGATGCTCAACCGCCAGCAGCCGCACGGCGCCGACGTGATCACTCGGATCTCGGCGACGATGCTCGACCCCGGAGCGCTTCAGACGCTGCGCGACCGCGTCCACGAGACGCTCGCGACGCTCGCCACCGAGGTCTGCGAGGAGGCCGGCATCGGCCTCGAGCAGGTCTACGAGATCGTCCTCGCCGGCAACGTCACGATGATGTCGCTCGCGCTCGGGATCGACCCCGAGCCGCTGTCGATGGCGCCCTTCGTCGTGACCACTCACGAGCTGCCGGCGCTTCGCGCCGCCGACTTCGGCGTCGCCGCCCATCCGCGCGCGCCGGCCTTCGCCTTCCCCTCGCTCGGCGCCTACGTCGGCGGCGACATCATCGCTGGGATGCTCGCGACGGGCCTGACGCGCGACCGCCGGCTGCGGCTCTTCATCGACGTCGGCACCAACAGCGAGATCGCGCTGGGCTCGGTCGAACGAGTCCTCGCGACGGCCGCTCCCGCCGGGCCGGCGTTTGAGGCGGCGCAGATCCGCTGCGGCATGCGCGCCGCCGACGGCGCGATCGAGGGTGTGCGGATTCGCGATGACGCGATCGAGCTCGACGTGATCGGGGATGTCGAGCCAGTCGGCATCTGCGGCTCGGGTCTCGTCGACTGCGTCGCGGAGCTCGTCCACGCCGGGCTGCTCGATCACTCCGGGCGATTCATCGACGACGAGGCGGCGGCGGCGCTTCTGCCGGCGATCTCGGAGCGCCTCGTCCGGATCGGCGAGGAGCGCGTGTTCGTGGTGCACCCGCGCGGCAAGGACGTCGCCGAGTCGGTGTTCCTCTCGCAGCGCGACGTGCGCGAGCTGCAGTTCGCCAAGGCCTCGATCGCGACCGGCTGGGCGATCCTCGCCGCCGACCTCGGCGTCACGCCCGCCGACATCTCGCAGGTCCTGCTCGCCGGTAGCTTCGGCGCCTACCTGACGGCGATCAGCGCGATCCGGATCGGACTGGTACCGCGGCTTCCGGTGACCCGGATCATCGCCGCCGGCAACGTCGCCGGCGAGGGGGCGAAGATCGCGGCGCTGAGCCTGCGCGAGCGCGTCGAGGCGCAGTCGATCCTGCGCGAGGTGGAGTACGTCGAGCTGTCCGGCCGCGCCGACTTCAACGACCTCTTCATCGACCAGCTCGCCTTTCCGGGATGACGCGGGTCGGCGTCGTCGCCTGCGGGGCGCTCGCGGTCCACATCCGCGCGATCGCTCGCCGGCGCGGCTTCGACGTCGACGTGTACCCGATCGACGCCGTGCTGCACAACCGACCGGAGCGGATCGCCCCGGCGGTCTCCGAGCAGCTCGAGCGCCTGCGCCCCCGCTACGACAGGCTGGCCGTCGCCTACGGCGACTGCGGCAGCCACGGCGCGCTCGATGAGGCGCTGCGCGAAGCCGCCGTCGCGCGCCTGGAGGGCGAGAACTGCTACGAGATCTTTGCCGGCGCGGCGGGGATCGCCGCGGCCCTCGAGCAGGAGCCGGGCACCTACTTCCTGACCGACTTCCTGGCACGGACCTTCGAACACACCGTGATCGAACAGCTCGGTCTCGACCGCCACCCCGAGCTGCGCGACAACTACTTCGGCAACTACCGCCGCGTCGTCTGGCTCGCGCAGCGCCCGACCGCCGCGACGCGCGCCGCCGCGCACCGTGCCGCGGCGCTGATCGGGCTGCCGCTCGAGGAGCGCCCGGTCGGCGACAGCGGGCTCGAGCAGGCGCTCGAGGCGCTCGTCGAAGCGGCCTAGTCGCTCGCCGCGGCGCCGGCCTCGACGAGCAGCGTCGCGACGTCGACGACGCGGAGCGCCTCGCCCGTCGACTGGACGCCGTCGTCGAGCATCACGGTGCAGTAGGGGCAGGCGACGGCGAGCGTGTCGGGGCCGGTGGCCGCGGCCTCGCGCACGCGGGCCTCGTTGATCGCGCCGGCGCGCTCCTCCATCCACATGTGCGCCCCGCCCGCTCCGCAGCAGAACGTGCCGCGTCCGCTTCGCGCCATCTCGACAGGCGCTGTCGCGGCGGCCTCGATCAGCTCGCGCGGCGCGTCCAGCACGTCGTTGTGGCGCGCGAGGTAACAGGAGTCGTGGTAGGTGACCCGACCGCCGCTCGCCGGCTGGTCGGCCCTCAGCCGCCCGTCGCGCAGGAGCTGCGCGAGCAGCTCGGAGTGGTGGATGACCTCATAGCTTCCGCCGAAGTCGGGGTACTCGTTGGCGAGCGTGTTGAAGCAGTGCGGGCAGCTCGCGACGATCTTCGTCACGCCCGCTTCATCGAGCGTCGCGACGTTGCCCTCCGCGGCCGCCTGGAAGACGTATTCGTTGCCCATCCGCCGCGCCGGGTCGCCGCTGCAGCCCTCGCGCGGCCCGAGGATCGCGAAGTCGACGCCGGCCGCCAAGAGCAGTTGCGCCGTCGATCGGGCGGCGACGCGGGCGCGCTCGTCGTAGGACGCCGCGCAGCCGACCCAGTAGAGGTACTCGGGAGCCGGCGCGCCGGGCTCGAGGACGCGCACGCCGAGCCCCTCGGCCCAGTCGGCGCGCTCGGCCTGGGCGCGTCCCCAGGGGTTCGAGGAGCGCTCCACGTCGCGCATCATCGGCTCCGCCTCGGCCGGGAAGCGAGACTCGACCATCACGAGGTGGCGGCGCAGGTCGACGATGTGGTCGACGTGCTCGATCGAGACCGGGCAGGCCTGCACGCAGGCGCCGCATGTCACGCAGTCCCAAACGACCTCGTCGCTGACCGCGGTCGGAACCAGCGGCGGCCCCTCGTAGGCGCCGCGCGCGGCGGCGATCAGGTCGCCGCCCTCGGCGAAGACCTGGTCGCGAAGCCCCATGATCAGGAGCTTCGGCGAAAGTGCCTTGCCGGTCGCATACGCCGGGCAGGCGTCCTGGCAGCGGCCGCACTCCGTGCAGGAGAAGCCGTCGAGCATTTCCTTCCAGGTCAGGTCGGCGACGGTCCCGGCCCCGAACCGCAGCTCCTCCTCGGGCAGCGTGTCGTCGAAGCGCAGCGGCTCGAGGCGCCCCCGCGCGCGCGTGCGCCCGAACCAGACGTTGATCGCCGCGGTCGCGATGTGGAGATGCTTTGAGTAGGGGAGGTAGGCAAGGAAGGACACGATCAGAAGCACGTGCGCCCAGACGAGCGCTCGCTCGGCGTCGCGCGTCGCGCCGTCGCGGCCGAAGAGGTGCGAGAGCGCCTGCGAGACCGGCGCCCAGCCGGCGGGGTACTCGTTGTAGTGAAGGGCGATCCGCGCGGCGTGCCAGAGCAGCAGCGTCGTGACGATGCCGGCGATCCAGGCGAGGATCAGATCCGCCTCGCCCAGGTGGCTGCCGCGGAAGCGCTCGGGCCGCGCGATCTTTCTGATCGCGACGGCCGCCACGACGCCGCACAGCACGGCGACGGCGAAGATGTCGACGAGCAGCGCGTAGACGCCCAGGTGACCGAGCCAGGGGAACGTCTGGTGGCGGTCGACGACGCCGATCATCGCGATCACGATCGTCGGCAGCAGCACGCAGAAGCCCCAGAAGATGAACGCGTGGACGAGACCTGGGCCGAGGCGCGCCAGCAGCTTGCGCTGGCCGAGCACGATCGTCACCTCGTTGCGAGCGCGAACGGCTGTCTCGCCACGACGCTCGAGGGGCGCTGCGGCGCGCAGCAGGCGCGTGAGGAAGAGCGCACGGCGGGCGAACAGGGCGCCGCCGGCCAGGACCGCGGCGGCGAGCAGAACCGCGCCGAGCGCGGAGGCGCCTACGGCTGCCTCGCCTTCCGGATCGCCTCGCTCACAGCCGGCAGAACCTCGTGGAGGTCGCCGATCACGGCGTAGTCGGCGCTTGCGAAGATCGGCGCCTCGGCGTCGGCGTTGATCGCCAGCAGGTGCTTGGCGCCCTTGCAGCCGGCCATGTGCTGTGTAGCGCCGCTGATCCCGCAGGCGATGTAGAGCTCGGGGGCGATCTTCGTCCCGGTCTGACCGACCTGGTCGGAGTGCGGGCGCCAGCCGGCCATCGTCACCGCGCGCGAGCAGCCGACAGCGCCGCCGAGTAGCTGCGCGAGCTCCTCGACCACGGCGAACGCCTCGGTCGAGCCCACGCCGCGCCCACCGGAGACGACGACGTCGGCGTCGGTCAGCGACACGCCGCCGCCGGCCGCGTCGACGTGCTCGGTGACCAAAACGGCGAGGTCTCCCGCCTCGAGGGCGGGGGCGAAGTGCTCGACGCTCGCCGATCCCTCGCGCGGTGCCGCCGCGACGGCGTGAAGCGCCGTGGTAGCAAGCACCGGTGAGCCCACCAGCGCCGCCTCCTCAAGCAAACTCCCTCCCCAGCGCACGCGCATAACCGCCGCGCCGGACTCGGTCGGGTCGGCGGCCGTGCAGTTGGCGGCGAGCGGCAGATCGAGCCGCGCCGCAACCCGCGCCATCACGTCGTTGCCTCGGTCGCTCCCGGCGGCGAGCACGACAGCAGGTGAAAGGCGGCCGATCAGCTCGCAGACTGCGCAGGCCCAGGCGTCGGGCGCGAACGCGTCGGCTTCGAGCGTCGCGACGAACGCCGTCGCGACTCCGCCGAGACCGCCGGCGGCGGCCTGCGCGGCTCCCGCTCCGACGAGGACGGCGTGCACGGCGCCGTCGGCATAGGCGCGCGCGAGCGTGACCGCCTGAAGCGAGCCGTCATCGGCTTCGCCGCCGTCGTGCTCGATCAGCACCAGGGCGTCCATCAGAGCAGCCCGAGCTCGGCGAGGATCGCGACGACCTCGCCGGCGGCGTCGGCGCCGCGGCCGAGGATTCGCGCCTGCTTGCCCGACCCCGGCGGAAGCGACAGCGAGCGCATCGCAAGGCGCGGCGCCGGCCGCGCGGGCGTGCTCGCATCGAGGGGCTTTCGCTTCGCCCGCAGGCGCCCCGGCACCGACGGGTAGCGCGGCAGGTTGAGTCCCTCCTTGACCGACACGACGGCCGGCAGCGGGACGCGGTAGACGTCGCGACCCGAGCCGGCCTCCTGCTCGAGGCGCAGGCTCGCGCCGCCGTCCTCGAGCGCCAGCGCCTTGACGCCGCTGACGAACGGCCGCCCGAGCGCCCGCGCGACACGCGCGCCGATCTGGAAGTTGGCCGCGTCCGCCGACTCGTTGCCGAACAGGATCAGCTGGTGGTCGGTTCCCGCCGCGCGCTCGGCCTCGATCGCCGCGACGATCGCCGCCGCGGTTGCCTGGGGATCCCATTCCTCGGCGTCTGTGACGAGATGGATCGCGCGGTCGACACCGACCGCGAGCGAGTCGCGCAACTGCTCCTCGGCCTCCGGCGGTCCGAGCGTGAGGACGGTCGAGGAGCCGCCGTGGTTCTCGACGATCCGCACCGCCTCCTCGGCGGCGCACTCCTCGTGGGGACTGATCGTGAAGCCGAGGTGGCGCGTGTCGATCGCGCGGTTGTCGTCGCTCAGCACGATCCGCCCGCCCGTGACGGGCACGCGCTTGACGGCGACGAGGATGTCCATCAGCTTCGGATCCGCGCGTTCTCGGGGTCGAAGACGGGCGTTGACCCGACGACCGCGACCGTGCAGGGATAGCGCTCGCCCATGTACTCCACCGCAAGCTCAGCGCCGGCGACGGCGTGCTCCGGCGGCAGGTAGCTCATCAGGATGTGGCGGCCGATCGACGGGCCGGCGCCGGCGCTGGTGACGAACGAGCGGCGACCGCGGCGGTCGCTCAGCGGCTCCCCGGAGCGCGTCAGGATCGGCTCGCCGCCGAGCATGTAGCGCTTGACGCCGCTCGCCGAGGTGTGATCGTCGACGGTCAGCGTGCAGAGCACGGCGGCCTGCTCCTCCTCGCGGTGGCGCAGGTGCGCCTCGCGGCCGATGAACTCCTCCTCCTTGACCTTCGCGCCCGCCATCCCGGCCTCGACGACGTTGTACTCGCCGTCGAGCTCGAAGCCGTAGGCGCGGTAGCACTTCTCGAGACGACCGGTCGTCCCGTAGACGCCGATCCCGGCCGCGATGACCCCGTGCGGCGCGCCCGCCTCGGCGACGATGTCCCACAACGCGGCGCCGCTCTCGATCGGAACGTAGAGCTCCCAGCCGAGGTCGCCGACGTATGAGATCCGCGAGGCGAGCACCGGCAGCGAGCCGATCTCGATCTCTCTTGCGCGCGCGAACGGGAAGCCCTCGTGGGAGAGGTCGTCGCTCGTCGTGCTCCGGAGGATGTCGCGCGCCCGGGGCCCCCACAGGCCGAGCGTGCACCAGGCCGATGTCTGATCGTGCAGCTGCGCCGAGCCGCCGGCCGGGAGGCGGTCGGCAAACCACTTGCGGTCGGCCATGCCGTGCGCTCCGCCGGTGACGACGCGGAAGAGGTCCTCGCCGAGGCGCATGATCGTCAAGTCGGCGCGGAAGCAGCCGCCGGGGGTGAGGACCGGCGTGTAGACGGCGCGGCCGACGGCGACGTCCATCTGGCGAAGCGCGACCTCCTGGACGACGGCGAGCGCGCCCGGACCGCTGATGTCGAAGATCGAAAAGGCAGACAGGTCGACCATCGCCGCGCGCTCGCGCATCGCGAGGTGCTCGGCGTTGATGATCGGCGACCACCAGCGCGCCTCCCACTCGCTCTCGCGCAAGGTCACACCGTCTTCGAACTCCTCGAGCAGCGACTCGTTCGAGCGGTAGTAGTGCGGGCGCTCCCAGCCCGCGACCTCATAGAAGACGGCGCCGAGCGCGCGTTCGCGCTCGCTGAAGGGAGACCAGCGCACGCCCCGGTTTGACTCCCACTGCTCGGCGGGGTGGACGATCCCGTACATCTTGTTGAAGCCCTCCGCGGCGCGGGCCTCGATGTTGGCGTGCGTGCGCTGGGCAGCGTGGAAGCGGGCGATGTCGGCGCCGTGGACGTCGATCTCGGAGTCGCCGTGAACCATCAGTTCGGCGACGGTTCGCCCGGCGCCCGGCCCCTCCTTGATCCAGATCGCCGCCGCCGACCACAGGCCGCGCACCTCCGGCGTCTCGCCGAGCAGCGGCATCCCGTCAGGGGTCAAAGACAGGAGGCCATTGATCGCGTACTTCACGCCAACCGACTCATCGCCGACGATCTCAGGCATCAGCTCGAGCGCCTGCTCGAGCTGCGGCTCGAAGTCCGCCTGGGTGAACGGCAGCTCGGTCGGCGAGAGGGCCGAGGCCTCGATCGAGGGGATCTCCTCGACGGGGTGGAGGATCGGGCGGTGGGCGTAGGAGCCGATCTCGAGGCTGCCGCCCTCCTGGCGCTCGTACATGTTGGTGTCCATGTCGCGCACGATCGGGAACTCGACGCCGACGCTCGTCGCAAAGCGCGGTACGGGCCCGATGTCGATCATCTGGTGAACCGCCGGGGTGAGCGGGATGCAGGCGCCGGCCATGCGCGCGATCCGCGGGCTCCAGACCCCGCAGCAGATCACAACGCGTCCCGCCTCGACCTCGCCGCGCGAAGTGCGAACGCGCGCGACGCGACCGCCCTCGACGTCGATTCCGTGCACCTCGGTGCCCGCCGAGACGGTCAATGTGCCCGACGATTGCGCCGCCTCGCGCATCAGCGTCCCGGCCTGCAGCGAGTCGACGACGCCGGCGCCCGGGGTGTGGAAGCCGCCGACGATCACCGAGGTGTCGAGATAGGGGACGAGCTCGCCGACCTCCTCCGGCGTCAGCAGCGCGACCGGCTCGATCCCCCACGATTTCGCTGAAGCGATCCGTCGCGTGAGCTCCTGCATGCGCTCGGGCGTGCGGGCGACCTCGATGCCGCCGCACTGCGTGAAGACGCCGAGCTCGCGGTACTGGCGGACGCTGTCGAGCGTCAGCTCCGTCATCTCGCGCGAGTGATCGACCGGGAAGATGAAGTTCGAAGCGTGTCCGGTCGAGCCGCCCGGGTTTGGCAGCGGCCCCTTGTCGATCAGCAGCAGCTCGCCCTCGCCGAGGCGCGCGAGGTGGTGGGCGAGGCTGTTTCCGACGATGCCCGCGCCGATGATCACGACGTTTGCGCGCGCGGGCAGGCCCCGCCCTTCGCCCTCGCCGGCGCTCATCCGGAGACTCCTGGCCGCGACGACATCGGCGACTGATATATCAGACCGGGGAGCGCGGTGATCCGGCCCTGCGGAGCGCCGGCGCCTTGCCTGCGCCGTCAAGTCGTCGGGTGGAGGTTCTCGTAGTAGACGACCGGCACGGTGTAGGCCGCGTAGCCGGTCACGTCGGCCCGCGTGACGTTCTGAACCGGTATCTCGGCGAGGTTGATCGTCGGCGTGTCGGTGTCGATCACGTGCGCCGCCTGCGTGATCAGCGCACGCGTCGCCGCTCCGCCGGGGCTCGAGGCGATCTGATTCAGCAGCGTCTGAAGCGACGGATTCGAATAGCCCTCGCGCGAGGCGGTGCTGACCGGGTCGAGTTGCGTGTTCGCGGTCTCTTCGAGGAGGAAGCCGGCGCCCCCCAGAAGCGGCGTTGAGACCTCGAGCGTCGACTCCAGCGTCCGGTGCGCTTCGAGTGCGAGAAGCTGGTCGGCATCGTCGACATAGCTCATGTCGAGGTTGACGCCGATCGAGTTGCTCGCCGTGTGGAGATCCCCGTACAAGTAGCCGAGCACGGCCGGGGCGAGGTCGTCGGTGAGCTGCTCGTTGGTGACGATCGAGACCGTCAGGTCGCCCGCGTTGACGCCCGCGGCGCGAAGCAGGCTGCGTGCGGCCTCAGGGTCGTAATCGCTCGGCTGCTGCTCGCCGAAGACGGCCGGGATCACGGAGGAGTCCGGTTGCGTCAGGCCGTAGTCGAGGCCGTCAGCCAGCTCGGCGCGGTCGACGCCGAGGCTGAGCGCCTGGCGCACCTGCGGGTTCGCGAGCGGGCCGTGCGTGACGTTCAGATGCCAGGCGATCACGCTCGGTCCGGTTTGGAGCACCGTTGCCCTGACGCCGTCCTGCGCGCTGTTGTCGCCGGCGTTCTGGAACTCGGCCCAGGTAAGGCCAGTCGTGTGCGTGGCCGCGCCGGTCAGCACGTCGTCGAGGCGGTTCGACGGGTTCGGTTCGTACTTGATCAGGACGGTCGTGTACCAGGGTTGCCGCCAGAAGCCAGGGTTCGCGCGGAGCGTGACCTCCTTGCCGGGCACATCGGCCGCGACCCAGTAGGCGCCGTAGCCCGCCGAGTGCGTCGCGCCCCAGGCTTGCGCCCAGGGGTCTGAGGCGCTCGCGTGCGAGCGGTAGATCCGGCTGTCGTAGATCGCGGCGTCGTAGGAGGCGAGCACCGACAGCGTGAACGGGCTCGGCGAAGTGACGTTCACACGCACGCGGTGTGGGTCGAGGATCGTCACCGGGTCGTTGCTGTCGATGTGCGCCAGCCCAAACAAAAACGGCGCGACCGGGGAGCGCGCGATGGCGCGCTCGAGGCTCCAGCGGACGTCGGCGGCGGTGAGCGGATCGCCGGAGGGTCCACGCGCGCCGCGGCGAAGCTCGAACGTGTAGCTGCCGCTTGAATCGCGCTGCCAGGAGGTCGCCAGGTAGGGGACGACCGCGTCGTCTCCCGGGAGCTTCGCGTTCGCCCCCGGCGCCGCCGGCTGTGGGCGGACGAGCTCGCTCGACCAGCTCGGCAGGAGCGCGACGGTCCCCGGATCGGGCGTGCCCGTCTCATCGAGATCGAGCGGCACCTCGGCGACCACGTCGGTGAAGGTGTGGGCGTCCGGGCCGTGCGTCGCGGCGGTCGCCGTGCCGGCGCCGCCTCCGCCGCAGGACGCCAGGCACAGCGCCGCGGCGACGACAACGCACAGCGAGAGCGCGGGGCGGATCGCGTCGCGACCGTTCACGTCGCGAGTCTAGCCTCGCCCCGCCGCAGGGCGCCGCACGCGGGCGACTATGCTTTTCGCGCGGACCGTCCACCACCGGGAGCGCCAGGATTTCCACCACCGCAGTAGCGAAGACCGGCGCCCAGGCGCGCCTGCTCGACAACGACCGCTGCTTCGTGCGATGACAGACGAGGTCCGCCGCCGTGTGACTTTCTCGCGCAACGTGACGCTGTCGTTGTCGCGCACCTGCGTCTCGCACTGCAAGTACTGCGCCTTTCAGACCCACCAGCCGCACCTCCACGAGCCGGAGGAGGTGCTCGCGCTGCTCGAGCACGCGGCGCACCGCAACGTCAAGGAGCTGCTCGTACTGACCGGCGATGACCCCGCCCATCACCCCGGCGTCAGGGCGCGTCTGCGCGAGCTCGGCTTCGAAGACTTCGTCGCCTACGTCGTCTGGGCGTGCGAGCGGGCGCTCGAGCGGGGCCTTCTCCCGCACACCAACCTCGGCGCGCTGTCGGCCGAGGAGCTCGCGCGCCTTCGCG
>DATGHN010000161.1:0-3157 GCA_035308005.1 Solirubrobacteraceae bacterium | reverse complement strand
CCTGCGCGGCTGACGCGGCCGGCCTGATGGCGAGCGCGATCGCCGACCCCAACCCCGTCGTCTTCGTCGAAAACAAGGCGCTCTACTTCCGCCGCGAGGAGGTCGACGACCATCCCGCCGCCGTGCCGATCGGAAGCGCCGCGACGCTGCGTGCGGGGGAGGATGTGACGATCGTCGCCCTCTCGCGGCTGGTCGGCGAGGCTCTCACGGCCGCCGCCGCGCTCGCCGCGGACGGGATCGAGGCCGAGGTGATCGACCCGCGCACGCTCGTGCCGCTCGACCTCGAACGGATCGTGCGATCCGTCGAGCGCACGGGCCGCCTCGTGATCGCCCACGAGGCAGTCCAGTTCGGCGGCTTCGGAGCCGAGGTCGCCGCTTTGGTGGGCGAGGCGGCATTCGACTCGCTCGACGCGCCGATCGCGCGCGTCGGCGCGCCGTTCACGCCGATCCCCCTAAGCCCTCCGCTCGAGGACGCCTACCTTCCGGGCGCCGCCGCGGTCGAGGCGGCGGCGCGCGCGCTCGTCGGCCGCTAGCCCTCGTCGTGGTCGAAGAAGGTTGTCAGCGAGTGTCCGGGCACGCGCTGCATGACGCCGCGGTGGCGCAGCACGATTCGGAGGTTCTGCAGCGCTAGACGCGCGTGCTCGCGCGCGATGTTCTCGGCGCGCGCGCCTTCGCGGCAAGCGATCGCGTCGATCAGGGCGAGATGCTGGTTGTGGGCGATGACGAGGATCTCGCGGGAAGCGGGGAGCTCGGCCTCGCTGAGCACGAACGACGAGGCCGAGGCGAACGGAACGCAGGTGACCGTGTCGAGCGCGCGCTCGAGGAACGGGCTCTCCGCGAGGCGCACCAGCTCGGCGTGGAAGCGGCCGTTGAGCGAGACGTAGCGCTCGAAGGACTCGTAGTCGGCGAGGTAGATGACGTCGGCGATCTGATCGCTTACGCGCTGCAGGGCGCGCAGCGCGCGGCGCGGGGTGCCGCGCTCGGCGGCAAAGCGCGCGGCGGTTCCCTCGAGGACGCCGCGCAGCTCGTTGGCTTGTGCGATGTCGGCGCTCGTGAACTCGCGCACCACGTAGCCGCCGCCGGGGAGCTCGAGCAGCAGGCCCTCGTGCTCGAGCTTGACCAGCGCGAGGCGAAGCGGCGTGCGCGAGACGCCAAGCCGCTCGACCAGCGGGAGCTCCGACATCCGGTCGCCGTGGCTGAACTCGCCGCTCAGGATGAGCTCGCGCAGGCGCAGCTGCGCGCGCATCGTCTGCGACGTCGCGGTGTCGGTGGTGGATGCTGCCATCGCTGCCTCGCGTCCCCCGATCGCTTGGGGGCGAGCGTAACCGGCCCATAACCTGTATGCAAGAGTCGCCGCATGCGCCGCGCCGGGCGTCCTAGCGGGCCGCGACGGTCACCTGTTGCATGCAGTCTTGGTTAGCAGCTAACATCGCGCGCACTGTGCCGTCCGCCACGCGGCGGCGGCTTGTTCACAACCGACCAACCGGTGTGATGGGAGAGGAGATTTCGTCCATGAGGAAACATTTCGGCTGGCGGGTGCGCATCCCCGTCGCCCTGCTGGTGGTGGCAGTTGGTCTGACCATTGTCACGTCAAGCTTCGGTAACACAACCCGCCACGCCGCCCGCACGGCGGCAGCGCTCAACTGCGGTGCGGGCACTGGCCAAAAGGCCACGGGCACCCCGATCCCGCTCGGCGCGATCGTGACGAACCAGCCGGGCACGAGCTTTACGGACATCACGAGCATGGCGCAGGCGTACTTCACGTGCGTCAACGACAACGGCGGCATCAATGGCCATCCGATCCAGTACACGGTCCTGCAGGAGCAGACGCAGGCCCCGCAGGTCGCGGCCGAAGCCAACCAGCTGATCAACACCGACCACGTCGTCGGCATCGTCGGCAACACGAGCATCATCGACTGCGCGGTCAACGGCGCCACCTACGCAAAGGCCGGCTTCAACCTGATCGACGCCGGTATCGCCTCGCAGTGCTACGCGAGCCCCTGGAGCGCGACCGTCAACATGGGTCCGCGCTACTCCGGTGACGGCGCCGCGCAGGCGGCGATCCTGCATGGAGCGAAGACGATCGTCGTCGACCAGTCCAACGTTCCGGGATATCAGTCCAATGCTGCGGGCATCGTCCTGATCGGCAAGCAGCACCACGTCAAGATCGTCCAGCTGGCCGCCAACGCGGCAAGCATCAACGGTGAGACCGAGGCGGAGCGGATCGTCCAGGCCGCCGGTCCGCATGGCGCGGCCGACCTGATCTTCACGCCGCCCGTGGCGCTGCAGATCCTCCAGGGTGCGCAGAAGCTCAACCTGATCAACAAGGTCATCTGGACCTGCGCGACGCCGTGCAACACGGACTTCCTCGCGAAGGCGCTCGGCCCGGCTTGGAACCACAAGCTGTTCGTCAACGCCGAGATGAACGAGGTCCGCGATGACAACGGACCGGACACGAAGCTCTACCTGTCGGTCCTGAAGAACTACGGCCAGGCCGTCAGCGGGGGCATCGGCTCCTTCAGCCAGTTCGGCTTCGTCGTCGGGCAGCTGACGGTGCAGGCGCTCATGTCGATCAAGAACAACACCTACACGGTCCAGACGGTCAACGCGGCGATCCGCGGCCTGAAGGGCTTCAAGACCGACATGCTCTGCAAGCCGTGGTACTACGGAAACGCGCCGGTCCACCTGCCGAACAACACCGACTACACGGTGTGGCCGGCGAACGGCGTCATGCACATCGTCCCGGGCTCCGGGTGCCTCCCGATCGACCCCGTCGATCCGGTCGTCGCCCAGGTCCGCGCGATCGAGAAGAAGCAAGGCCTCTAGGAGGGGCGGAAGCAGTAATACGATCAGCGATCAAGGTGCTCGTCTAGCCGATGCCAAGTTGGTCGAGTTTTCAGCCGTTCATCCCCATCGGACTGGCGCTGGGCGGGGTGTATGCCCTGTCCGGCGTCGGGATGGTGGTGCTGTACCGGGCGACCGGTGTGCTGAACCTCGCCTACGGCGCGATCGGCGCGCTCGGCGCCATGATCGCCTGGTCGTTGATCAACCACGCCGGGTTCCCGAGCGGGTGGGCGTACGCCCTGGCGGTGCTCATCGGAGGCTTTTCGACGCTGGTCTACGGCGCCGTCTTCGGGCCGCTGCTCGCCCCTCGGGA
>DATGHN010000160.1:0-3795 GCA_035308005.1 Solirubrobacteraceae bacterium | reverse complement strand
GCTGACCAGGGAAGGACGTGCCCAGGATGTCATTCAGAAACGCCCAGACCAAGCGTGCGACCACGCCTGTGATCACCGAGGCCACCAGGATGCGTGCGGAGATCATCACGGTCTGGGGGAGATCGAGGTGGCCGTTGAATCCGATGCGGAGGCGTCGCAGCTGCAACGCGGCCATCACGATGTTGGCGGCGGCAGTCCCGATCACCAGGCCGGCGATCCCGAGCGGCTTGTAGAGCGCGACGCTGACGATGATGTCGACCGTCATGTTGATGAAGGCCAGCTTGGTCGGGATCCAAGGCCGCTTCAGCGCGAAGAAGGTTCGCGTCAGCAGCAGGTTCAGACCGGCGAACGGCAGGCTGAAGGCGAACCAGTACAGAGCCTCGGAGGTGAGGGCGAGCGACTCGGGTCCGAACTTGCCGTGCTCCAAGATCAGTCGCGTGATCGGCATCGACAGGGCGAGCAGCCCCGCCGCCGAGGGGATCAGCAGCAGCAGGATCTGGCGCATGCCGTTGCCGAGCGTGTTGCGCATCTCCGCCGGGGCACGGCGGGCGGCCTGTCGGCTGAGCGTAGGGAACAACACTGTCGCGACGGCCACGCTGAAGATGCCCTGCGGCATCATGTACAGCAGGAACGCGTAGCGGATCGCCGCCGGGCCCTCGCCGGCGTGCGGGTGGGTGACAACCAGCGCGCCCATGCTCGAGTTGATCAGCGCGTCGAGGTTGATGACCCCCAGGCCGATCGTGACCGGGAGCATCAGCAAGAAGACCTCGCGAATGCGCGGGTCGCGCCAGTTGACCTCGAAGCCGAGGCGGTAGTCGATCCGCCGCAGGGCGGAGGCGATCAGCGCGAACTGCACGACGGTCGCTATCAGCCAGGCGATCGAGTAGCCGTAGACGCCGTGCCCACCGCTGTGGTGGAGCAGCACGATCGTCAGGACGATGATCACGATGTTCCAGACGACCGGTGCCAGCGCCGGGATCGTGAACTCGTCGTAGGACTGCAGGATTCCGGTCAGCACCCCGGACAGCCCCAGCAGCAGCACCACCGGGAACAGGATCTGCGTCATCACAGTGGCGGCGTGGACGTCGAAGTTCTGCGCGCCGGCGATGTCGCCGTAGAGGGTCAGAACCGGCCCGGCGAGAACGATGCCGAACGCCGTGATGATCCCCAGCACCAGCATCACGATCCAGAAGAGCGTCGTCGCCAGGCGGAACGCGTCGCGCTTGCGTCCCTGCTGCAACAGGTCGGTGAAGACCGGCACGAACGCCGCCGAGAGCGCCGCCTGCGCGAACAGGTTCGCCATCAGGTTCGGGATTTGCGAGGCGACCGCGAACGCCGAGAACACCTTGGTGGTGCCGAAGAAATACCCGGCGATGACCTCGCGGACCAGGCCGACCACGCGCGAAAGCGCCGTCGCCCCGGCGAAGATCGCCGTATTGACCGAGAGGCGGCGGCGCTGTCTGTCTTCGGTTACTGACAAGGGCCGCTATAGTACGGCCCCGCTAATGGCCAACATTCACTCACAGAAGAAGCGCATCGAGCGTGCGCTCCGCGAGCGGGACGAGAACCGCCGCTACACCTCGAAGATCAAGACCTACTTCCGCCGGCTCGAGGCCGCCGTCGCCGCCGGTGACGATGCCGCCGCCGACACCGAGCACCGCACTCTCGTGCAGACGATCGACAAGGCCGTCAAGCGCGGCTCGATCCACAAGAACAACGGTGCCCGCAAGAAGTCACGCGCATCCCGCGTGCGCCGCGGCGTCGCCGCGGAGTAGTCGCTCAAATCGCCGCTAAGCGGCGATTTCGTAGATCGTCAGCAGTGCCTCGGTGTCTTCCGAGGCACTTCCGCTGCTGCCTCCGCGTGAGGCGAGCTCCAGATCCGCGATCAGGCAGATCGCGCGCTCGAGGCGTTCCGCGCCGATTCGCTTGGCGTCGGCGATCAGCTTGTCCGCGGCCGACGGCGGCATCCTCAGGCCGGACTTGACCTGCGCTTGCGAGACGCCGCGATCGAGGTCGCGCGCGATCTGGTGCGCCTGGCGGACCCGGGAGCTCATCCAGTAGATGAGCCCGGGGAGGCGCTCGCCCTGCGCACGCATCTGCAGAAGCATCCTGGTGGCGGTCGCGGCGTTGCCGGAGAGCAGCGCGTCGGCCAGCACCCACGCCTTGCGCTCGGCGGAGGCGGCGGTCAGCTCGAGCACCATGTCTGCATCGATCGTGGTCTGGGGACCCAGCTCCAGCGCGAGCTTCTCGAGCTCGCGCAGCAGCCGCTGCTGGCGCTCCCCCACGTGCCCTACGAGCATGCGCGCCGCCTCGGGCGTCAGTTCCAGGCCGAGCTGCCGGGCTTGGGCGACGACCCACTTGGGCAGCTCCCAGGGCTTCACCGACTGCTCGGTGGCGATCACTCCACCAGCCTTCTTGACTGCGTCGTGCAGCCGCTTGGGGGCCTTCAGTCGCCCGTCCTCGCGCGCGAAGAAGGTCACGGTGGTGTCCGGCGTGATCGCACCCAACGCAGCCTCCATCGCGTCCATCTCCTTGTCCTTCCAGCGCTCGGCGCCGTCGACGATGATGAACCGCCGGCCGATCGCGAAGGTCATCGCGTTCAGGGCGGCGGCGACATTGTCGGGGGTCGCCTGATCGCCCTCGAACAGCTCGAGGCCCTGCGCGCCGCTGGAGGATTCGGCGAGCTCCCGCAGGCCGGCGCGGCGCTCGGCGATGCGGCCGTGGTCATCGCCGTGGATCAGGTAGGCGGTCTTGAAGGCGGGCGCCATCAGCTTTGCGAGTCTAGGCGGCGCGGGAGCGGGCGGCGGCGAGCGCCCTCTCGACGGCTTCCTCCGGGGAATCGACGGGATCGATGCCGTCGATCTCCCAGGTGTGCAGGCCGTACACCTTGAGGCCGTTGTGCAGGCCGAGGGCGATCTCCGAGAGCGTGCCGTAGGCACCCCCGACTGCGACCATCGCGTCGGCGGTGCGCACGATCAGGCCGTTGCGAAGCTCGCCGATGCCGGTCGGGATCGCCACCGTGACCCACTCGTTGGCGTCGTCGCGTCCGTCGCCGGGCAGCATCCCGATGACCGTGCCGCCCGCGCCGGCGGCGCCTCGCGACGCGGCTGCCATCACGCCGCCACGGCCGCCGCAGACGACGATCGCGCCGGCGGCGCCCAGCAGTCGCCCGACCTGCTCGGCGTCGGCCACGTCCTGGTCGGTCGCCTCCGATGCCCCGACAACTGCGACGTACGCGACCTCAGAGGGATGCACGCCGCGCCCGTCTATCTGACGACGACGTTCACGAGCTTGTCGGGCACGACCACGACCTTGACGACCTCCTGCCCGTTGAGATGCTGGATCACGCCCGGCGATGCGAGCGCCAGCTTCTCCAGTTCGTCCCGGCCGGCGCCGCTCGGCGCCTGCACCCGATCGCGGACCTTGCCGTTGACCTGGCAGACGAGCTCGAAGGTCTCGGCGACCAGCATCGCCGGGTCGGCCGCCGGCCACGGCTCCTCCCAGACGCGGCGGCCGGTCAGC
Organism: Solirubrobacteraceae bacterium; assembly: GCA_035308005.1. Classification (GTDB taxonomy): domain Bacteria; phylum Actinomycetota; class Thermoleophilia; order Solirubrobacterales; family Solirubrobacteraceae; genus Palsa-513. The sequence continues at coordinate 273 of DATGHN010000160.1, read as the reverse complement.
CGCTCAAACACCTCGGCTCCGACGTGCGGGGCGAACGGGAACATCAGCGACGCGGCTGTCGTGGCGGCAAATCGCCGCGCCTCCAGATCCGCATCCGGGTGAGCGCGGAGCTCGTTGAGCAACTCGGTGATCGCGGCGATCGCGTTGTGGAAGCCGAAGCGGCCGACGAATTCACCGGTGACGCGGTCGATCGCCCAGTTGGCCTTGCGTACGAGCGTCAGGGCGTCCCCGGTGGGGTCGGCGGGTTGCGTGACCGCGTCAGCGTCGCCGCCG
>DATGHN010000159.1:0-4118 GCA_035308005.1 Solirubrobacteraceae bacterium | reverse complement strand
ACACTGCGGTCCAGGAAGTCGTCGGTGTGGCGCGCAAAGAATTGGTCGAGGGCGTCCATGCCAGCGACGTAGACGGCAAGGCCCCGACGACGGCGGCCCGCGCGCCCCCACATCTGACGAAGGCTGGCGATCGTGCCCGGGAAGGTGACGACGACGGCCGCATCGAGTGTCCCGACGTCGATACCGAGCTCCAGTGCGTCTGTCGTGACCACCGCGCGAAGCTCGCCGGAGCTGAGCTGGGCCTCGATCTCGCGCCGCTGCTGCGGCGTGTAACCGGCTCGGTAGGGCATGACGAGATCCGCAAGCTCGCCGGCGCCAAGCCGTTCCAGTTCATCGCGAGCGATCCGCGTCACCAGTTCGACGCCGCGCCGCGAGCGCACGAAGCAGATCGTCCGCGCCCCGCAGGCGACGAGCTCGGCGAGCAGCTCCGCTCCCTCACCGAGCGCGGAGCGGCGCAGGCCGAGGATCTCGTCGGTGCTAGGCGGATTCCAGACCGCGATCCGGCGTCCGGACGACGGCGAGCCGTCCTGATCGATGAGCGTGAAGCCCTCGAGTCCCGTGAGACGCTCGGCGAGCTCGACTGGATTGGCGATCGTCGCCGACGTGAGCAGGAAGCGGGGCGTCGTACCGTAGGCCGCTGCGAGGCGCCGCAGCCGAAGCAGCACGTTTGCGACGTGGGAGCCGAAGACGCCGCGGTAGGTGTGCGCCTCGTCGACGACGACGACGGCGAGATTCGAAAGCAGAGCCGCCCAGTTGTCGTGGTGGGGGAGGATCCCGACGTGGAGCATGTCGGGGTTGGTGAAGATCAGGTTCGACCGCTTGCGGATCTCAGCACGCGATTCCCGCGGCGTGTCGCCGTCGTAGATCGCTGGGCGAATCGAGCGGGCGAGGCCGAGCGAGTTGATAGCCCGCGCCTGGTCCTGGGCGAGCGCCTTCGTCGGATAGAGGTACAGAGCGCGCGCGAGCGGGTCGCGCATCAGGACGTCGAGCGTTGGGAGGTTGAAGCAGAGCGATTTGCCGGACGCGGTGCCGGTGGTGACGATGACGGGGCCGTCCGCGGCGGCGTCGAGCGCCTGGGCCTGGTGGCTGTAGAGCCGCTCGATTCCGGTCGCCCTGAGGGCGTCGAGCAGGTCGGGATGAAGGTCGTCCGGAAGCTCGGCGACGCGCGCGTCGCGGGCGAACTCGAATGCCTCGCCGACGAGCCGACCGTCCGTGCGAGCCTGATCCAGGAGGGTGCTCCAGGGCTCGATCTCGCGGGTGATCCCTATCGTCCGGCTCACGCCTTGCCATAGTAGGGGCGGATGTCGTTCGACTCGCCCGGGCTCTGGCAGCAAGGCCGCAGCTTCCACCATTCCCGATACGACGAGGAAACGCTCGCCGCGCGCGAGTGCACGATCTCGCTCTGCCTGCCCGCGCTCGAGTGCGCGGAGACCGTAGGCGCGATCGTTGAAACGCTCGTCGGACTGCGCGAGCGCGGCGCGATCGACCAGCTCGTCGTGATCGACGGCGATTCGCGCGACGGGACGGCGAAGATCGCGGCGGCGGCCGGAGCGGACGTGTTCTCGGAGTCAGAGCTGATGAGCGACTACGGCCAGGTCGCCGGCAAGGGCGACGCTATGTGGCGCGCGCTGAGCGTGCTCCACGGCGACCTCATCTGCTTCCTGGACGCCGACAGCCACGACTTCAAGGCGCACTACGCGATCGGGGTACTCGGACCACTGCTCGAGTTCGAGGAGATCGACTTCGTCAAGGCCTTCTACCGCCGTCCGTTCACGCAGGGCGGAGTCGATGTCGTCGACGGAGGTGGGCGGGTCAACCACCTGATGGCCCGGCCGGCGCTCGCCATCCTTTACCCGGCGTTGGCCGGCATCCGTCAGCCGCTGGCTGGGGAGATCGCCGCGCGGCGCTCGCTGCTCGAGCGCCTGCCGTTTACGACCGGCTACGGCGTCGAGATCGCGATGCTTCTCGACGTCTACGACGAGGTCGGCCTCGAAGGCATGGCCCAGGTCGACCTCGACGTGCACCGCAACAGCCACCAGGCGCTGCTCGATCTCTCGCCGATGGCCTACGCAGTCCTGAAGGTCCTCGCGCTGCGCCTCGAGCGCGAAGGGCGGCTCAGCGATCTCGACGCGGCGCCGCTTTGGATCGGCGATCGCGAATTCGAGGTACCGATCGCTGAGCGCCCGCCGATGGTCAGTGCCCGGTGAGCGGCGCCCTCTACCTCGACCTCGACGGCACCCTGCTCGGTCGCGGCGCCTCGCTCCTTCACGACGGCGAAGGGTCGGTCTCGCTGCTCGGCGTGCGCGCGATGGAGGCCTGCCTGCGCGCCGGCGTGGAGATCGTTCTGATGAGCGGGCGCCGCCGCACGCAGGTCGCTGAGGACGCCCGGCTGCTCGGTCAGCGCGCGTTCATCTACGAGGCCGGCTGCGTCCTCGAGCTCGACGGCGAGCAGCTCTGGATGACCGAGCTCGTCGCTGGGGAGCAGACCGTCCACCAGCAGATCGAGGCCTCGGGCGCTCCGACACTCCTCCTCGAGCACTACGCGGGGCAGCTCGAGTACCACGACCCCTGGCATCACGGGCGCGAGATCTCACACCTCTTCCGCGGCAACGTCGACGCCGCCGAGGCCGATGCGCTGCTCGCCGAGCGCGGTCACGGTGGCCTTCGGCTCGTTGACAACGGCGGAGCGCACCGGCCCTCGGGCGAGAACGCCGGCGAGATGCGCGTCTACCACCTGATCCCGGTCGGGGGATCGAAGGCGGCGGCGGTGGCGCGGCACATGCGCGCGCGGGAGCTTCACCGCGAGGACACCTTCGCCGTCGGGGACTCGCGCGAGGACCTCGCCGTCGCGGAGGTCGTTGGGACCTTCTGGCTGGTCGCAAACGCGCTAACGCGCGATCCGACGATGCGTGCGGCGCTGGCCGCGCACCCGAACGTGCGCCTGACCGATGAGGGCTACGGCTCGGGCGTCTATGAGGCGGTCGTCACGACTCTGGCGGAGCGCCGGAACGCCGGCGGCTGAGCCGCTCACGTAGGCGTTGCCAGAAGCTCCGCGAGCGCTGCCAGCGGGCGCGCGGCGGAACGGTCGTGCGGACGAGCGCGATCCACCCGTCGAGCGGAAGCGCGCCCTCGATCAGGCGCGCGAGTCCAGAGGTGACGGGGGCGGCGAAGCCGGCGTCGCTGATCGCCTGCGCGAGGAGCGGGACCGACTCGAGCGCCTCCACCGCCTGGGCGACGCGGGCCGGGATGTCGGCGGGCGCGACCCCCTGCGCGAGGAGCTCGCCCGCGCGGCGGTTGCGGCTGGCGGGGGCGAGCGCCGTCGCGACCAGGTCGCCGGCGCCGGCCAGTCCAATGAAGGATTCAGGGCGAGCTCCCGAAGATTCCGCGAAGCGCCACACCTCGGCGAAGATGTGACCGGCCGCTGCGCCGGCCGCGTTGAGTCCCTGCGCCTCGGTGGCCCCGGCTGCAAGGGCAGCGGCGTTCTTGGCGACGCCGGCGAGCTCCACGCCGACAGGGTCGTTGGAGAGCTCGCAGACGACGCCTGCGCGGTTGAAGATCGCGGCGAGGTTCTCGCCGAGCGACTCGGCGAAGGTCGCCGCGACGAGACCCGCGCCCGAGTGGACCATCTCCGCGGCGTGTGACGGGCCGCCGATGCAGGCGACTCGCGCCCCGCCGAACTTCGAGCGAAGGACGGTAGTCGGCGCCTGGCCGGCGGGAGGCACGAGGCCCTTGGAGAGCGAGACGACCGCCGCGCGCCGGCCCAGGCCGGCCGTTGGCAACGCGGCGATGACGCCGGCGAGCGACGTCGAGGGCACCGCCAGGAACACGTAGTCAGCGCGAGTCACGCCGCTGTAGATCGGCTCGATCCGAAGCGCCGCCGGCAGCTCGATACCCGGTAGGTAGGTCTCGTTGACCCGCTTCTCGGTCAGCTCGGTTGCCTGGCGCTCGGTGCGCGTCTGAAGCGTCGCGCGCAGCCCGGCCCGCGCCAACAGGACAGCGATCGCGGTCCCGAACGATCCGGCGCCGATTACGACGGCCCGCCGCGCTCCCGGCAGCGCCACCTGCGCGCGGCTCAGCACGGGAGGCCGACCCGGCGCTGTGGGCGGCTCGGGGCCGGG